>JBHCFR010000106.1:0-10132 GCA_041801945.1 Moraxella sp.
ATAAAGTGATAGATTTTTGGAGAAAGAATTGGACACGAAAACCGTCAAGTTTTTCTCTACTGCCAGACGAATGGCATAAACATCACCGTCCATGTCCTCGCCAAATCCCTGATAGGCGATGTCCATAAAGGGAATGAGCTCATGTTCTTTGATGATGTCAAGCACAACATGCCACTCTTCATTGGTCAGATCTACGCCAGTAGGGTTATGACAGCAAGGATGCAAAAGCACGACGTCATTTTTGTTTAGCGTCTTTAAAAATGCACACATCTCTTCAAATTTGACGCCAATGGTTGCTGGATCATAGTAGGGATATTTACCCACTTCTAGCCCTGCACCCTCAAAAATGCTGATGTGATTGCCCCACGTGGGATTAGAGACATAGCATTTGGCGTTGGGGAACCACTCATGGATAAAATCTGCACCGACTTTTAGTGCTCCAGAGCCGCCAAGCGTTGCAATGGTCGCCACTCGCCCCTCTTGGACGACCTGAGCATTTTTGCCAAAAAGCAGATTTTGGCACGCTTTTTTGTAGCCTGCTAAGCCATCCATGGGCAGGTAGCCACGAGGACGAGGAGGGTTAGCAATCTTAGCTTCGGCGGTTTTGACGCATTCTAAAACAGGCAGCTTGCCATCTTCGGTATAATACACGCCAACGCCAAGATTGACCTTGATGTCGGTGCGTTCGTCATTGGCAAATTTGTCCATGAGACCTAAGATGGGATCGCCAGCATAGAGAGTGACGTGTTCAAACATAGCAACTACCTTTATTGTGAGGAGAAATAAAAAATATCAGTATAACGCAAAATGGGCTGATTGTGGGGAAAATTTTGGGCTAAAATCATCAAATCATCGCCAACATTCAGACAATCATGATAATGCAAATTAAGCCATCTTTGGCTTACTGACCAAGAAGTCTCCTGCGTTATTAATCAAGAATTCCTTGAAGGCAAGTGCCGCAGGTGACAGCGAGCGGTTTTTGTGTGTGTACAATAAAAACTTACGCTCCACCACAGGTTCGCTAATAGGACGCATGACCAAACCATACAGCTCCACCCATTCGGCAGCATAGAGTAAACACAAAGTCACGCCCAGTCCCATGCGAGTCATGCCAAGGGCGGTGGAGAGAAAATTAATCTCAAAATCAGGGTTAAAGATGCGACTTGAAATGTTGTTCGGTAGCTCATTTTGCAGGCTCTTAATAAAAGGTCCATTTAAGGTGATGAGCTTCTCGTCCAGCAAGTCTGTCCAAAAAATCTCCTCTTTTTGGGCAAAAGGATGATTGGGGGGTAACACCAAATAAAAGGGCGAGCTAAACAGCACATCAACATGCAAGTCATCAGAATAAGGGCGTTCAGGGGCAACACCTAGGTCTGCCTCCAAGTTCTCAATATGCTCTACCACGTTGTCCACAGAGCAGTCAGTGAGCGTCACCTGAATATTAGGATGTAATTCACAAAACTTGGCAACAAACTTTGGCATGGTGGATGCCGAGAGCTGTTGTGAGACAGCCAGACGAACATGTCCTTGATGCAGTGATTTTAGATTATTGACTTTCTCATTGAGTACTGACATTTCGTTTAAGACACGGCGAGCCTGAGGCAAGAGCCGAGAGCCTGCATCGGATAGGTGCAGTTTACGAGTGGTGCGGTCAAAAAGCTTCACATCAAGATTCTGTTCTAACTCTTTGATGAGACCGCTTAGGGCAGATTGGGTAAGACAAAGGGTTTCGGCAGCTTTGGTAAAACTGTTTTGTTCAGCGACCAACACAAAAGCCTTTAATTGACGCAGGGTGGTACTCATTATTATTTCCCTTCATAAATGTATAAGATGATATTATAAATAATAATTGGCAAGATACAAGGGTTTTGGCGAATTTTTTTGGGAAAATCAGGGCGTAGCACCCACAACCTCTTGCGAAAAAGTAGCCGAAAAAACAGTGAAATCGCCTAATTTTAACATGAGTGTGCTAAAATAAGCTGTTTACTCACAGTTAAAAATGGAAGACCCATGCTATCGGCACTAACCTTAGAGAATTTGGCCTTAATCAAACACCACGAAATTGTTTTTGATGAGCGTTTTAATGTCATCACAGGGGAAACAGGTGCAGGCAAATCCTTGATATTAGATGCTTTGTCTTTATGTGTAGGAGGGCGTGCTGAGGCTGGCATGGTAAGGTTTGGTGAGAGTGAAGCGTCGGTTTTTGGTGAATTTGAGGTTGGCGGTAATGACAGGGTTAGCCAGTGGTTTGCCGAAAATGACCGAGAGTTAGAAGAGGATACGCTACTCATTCGCCGTAAAATCAGTGCCAATGGACGCTCTAAATCATGGATAAATGGTGTGCCCGCCAGCATCAGTGAGCTAAAATCTCTGGGCAGTATTTTGGTAAATATCCACTCGCAGCATGCAGGATTGGAGCTCTTAAAGCCACAATTTGTCATTGATTGGCTAGATGATGTGGGCGAATTATCCTCTTTAAAGGCTGCCACCAAAGAGGCTTTTGGTGTCTATCATCGCTTAAAAAAAGAAGCAGATGAGGCGCGTGCCATGTCAAGCCAACGTGCTGATCGTATGGCGTTATTGGCTGCAAGACTAAGTGATATTGAACCATTGCTTGGGGTGGATTTAGATGAGGTTGAGCAAGAATACGATGAGTTGTCCAATCTTGAAAACCTCATGCAGTCAGCGGTGCAGGCGGTGACACACCTAGATAATGACGAGGTCAGTGTTTCAAGTCTGTTAGGACGTAGCATCAAGATTTGTGATAATCTGTCTGACAAAAGTCGCATTTTTGCTGAATGCACCGAGCTCCTTATCCAAGCCTCCGAACAGATAGATGATGCGGTGGCACGACTGATGGATTATGCTGAACAGTCACTGCCTGATGAGGAGCGACTGGATGAGCTCAACACACTCATGAGCCTTGCCCATCGTCTTGCCAAAAAATACCATCTGACCACCGATGAGCTTGCGACACAGGCAAGTGCGTGGCAGGCAGAGTTGGAGCGGTTGGAGGGTTTGCCTGACCATGAAACGATGGATGAGCAGGTAACCCGTGCGTGGCAGGATTATCTGCTCGTGGCGGGTGAACTTCATGATAAGCGTGTCAGCGTCGCCCCAAAGATTGCAGATGAGCTCGCTAGTCGCCTGTCGGCACTTGCCCTACCGAACGCCAAATGTGTCTTTGAGTTTGAGCAGCGAGAACCTAGCCAGTACAGTGCCAACGGGCTGTCCGAGGTGTCCCTCATGTTTAGTGCCAATGTGGGCATGCCCATGCAGCCTTTGCATAAAGTTGCCTCAGGAGGTGAGCTGTCTCGCATGGCACTCGTCATGCAGGTGATGAGTGCAGGCATGGGCGATGAGGTGCGTCCTACGTTGGTGTTTGACGAGGTGGATGTCGGCATCAGTGGTGGCACAGCACAGGTGGTGGGTGAGCTATTAAGAAGTCTGGGCAATCATCAGCAGTTATTTGCCATCACCCATCAAGCTCAGGTTGCTGCTGCTGCCCATCGGCATATCTTGGTGCATAAAGAGCATGGCGAGCAGACCACGAGCCATCTGTCCATCATCACAGATGAGGCGAAGATTGAGGAGCTCGCACGCATGTCAGGAGGGGTAAACATCACCCAAGCAACTCGTGCACACGTACAGGGGCTGCTTGATGATATTAACAACAGGGCAGAGTAACAGCAAGCATCCATGGCTACTTGCAAAATGATGATGTTACCTCATTATGATAAGGCAGATACTGCCTGCTTTGGTAGTCATCTGATTGATTTGAAAAACCTACCTCTTTGCCTAGACATAAAAGCAAAACAGCAACAAGAAGAAGCTGCCACACGCAGCTCATGTGATGAATGCTTGGTACGCCTAGTCATCACCCTAAACCCATTGCCTTATACCCTAAGTGAGCCGATTTGAAAAAACTTCATCATTTAGCCCATCATTTCTTATTGTCCAGCGAGTCCATGACCGATGAGCGGTTTGTGGGGTCACTTGTCTATCTCTGTCGTCATAGCGATGAGGGGGCATGGGGGTTCATCGTTAATAAGCCACTGACCGCGTCACTGGGTGGACTGCTCCATGAACTTCATCTGCCAGCAAGCCAAAAAGCGATGAAAACGCCCATCATGCAGGGCGGCTTCATCCGTCCTGAGGCAGGTTTTGTGCTCCATACAGGGCTGCCAGAGTTTGCCTCTTCATTTGCCATCAGCGAGAATGTCTGTGTGACAACCAGTAAGGACATTCTAAATTTGGTGTCTGGCGATGGCTTGCCTCACTTTTTGCTCTGCATGGGGTTTTGTCATTGGGGTAGTGGTCAGCTTGAGGCAGAAATCAGTGAGCAAAATTGGGTTGTCTGCCCTGCGGATTTGGAGATTTTATTTCGGGCGAAGTTTGAAGATAGGCTGACGCTGGCTTATGACAAACTTGGCATCAACCCTGATAAATTCACGCCAAACACGGGCTTTGCTTGATAAGTATGTTAACATGATGATGAGTACAACAACGCCGACTTTGATTCTCGCTTTGGATTTTGGGGTCAAGAAAATGGGCATGGCACTTGGTAACAGTCTGACGGCGGATGCACGCCCTTTTGATATTTTGGCCATGAATAACGGGCAGCCTGATTGGGATAACCTGCTTGGCATCATTGAGAAGTGGCAAATTGAGGTGGTGTTGGTCGGACTGCCTTTGAACATGGATGGCACAGACTCCATGCTGTCAAAACGTGCTGCCAAATTTGCTCGCCGTCTGTCGCACCGTTTGGGCGAGAGACATCTGCCTGTACAGGTGTACATGTATGATGAGCGTTTGTCGTCAAAAGAGGCACGTGCCTTGGCGTGGGAGCGTGGCTGGATAAAACATAACACCGATCCGATAGATGATGTCGCTGCGTGCCTGTTGATTGAGGGTTATCTTCACTCGCCAGAGCTTGCCTGTTATGTGGGAAGTTATCATGACAATCAAATCAAAGGCAAAGATTGATTTGCCTAAGACTCGCCTAAGTTTTGCCTAAGCATTCTCCCATATGGCGACACAGCAGCCATGAGCGTAGCAGCCAAAGCCACAGATTGGCGATTTTGCTGGCACTCATTTTAGGTGCACAAGACGACAGCAGGACACGATAACAGGATGAAACATGAGTCAAAATCTGACACGAGCCCCCCAAACCCAAAATCGCCACCAACAAATCATGACAGTCATCAAGCAGGCAATCACCTTGGCTAATGTCAGTGTGTATTTGGGCTATGCGGCGATGGTGTGTTTTTGTGTGTTTGGGACGTTGGCGAGCATGGCGATGTTTAGGGAGAATACGCTCATCTATTGGGCGTTTCATTATTTGCCCTATGTCTTGATAGGCTTATCCATGCCAATTAGCCTGTATCATTTGTTCATTTTGGGGCGGTATCGCATCATCCAAAAGGGTATTTTAAAGATGATTTTGGCGGTCGGTGTGGGGCTCTTTGGCTTTGCGGTTGCGATGGCGATGAGGGGGGCGGCATTGGCGTTTTACATGAGCTTGTTTTTGGCGATGATTGCGTGGTTTGGCATGCCGTTCTTATTTCGGGTAAATTTAAAGAAATTTTTAGAGTTTTTGCAGGGAAAATCGGATGTAAGTCATGAATGAACGTGCAAAAATTCATGGTGTATCATCGTCAATGCCAACACAACCTAGCACAACGTGGCGTTATTGTAGCGTCACGTTGTTTTTTTGGACTTATTAAGAGGAAGTTCATGGCGACATAGGTAAATAGTGAGACCAACATCAGCGATGATGCCGTATGATGATTCTATCTATCTTTCTATCTTTCTATCTTTGCTCGCTTATCATGCTGTCGCCTCTGATGGTCGCCTGATGGACTTTAACCCCTGATTGACAGTCAAAACAATCCCCTCATATAAGCCCGCTAACCACGGCGGACTGATAAAGTCGCTTGGCACGACTGCCTGTCCCACAAAACACCATCACAGGCTTAGGCAAATCAACCAGAAGATGAGCAAATGCCGTCACCGTATCCAAATGTAAGTTCTCAGCATCCACAGGCAGGTGGCGATAGGACAATCCTACCTGCTCAGCACTTTGGCACAGCTCATCAGTTTTGGGCTGACCTTCTATCTCATCATCAAAACGCAGATTAATCAAACTTTTAAAACCCATGCTAGATAAGGCTTGACACTGGCAAGGGTGGATTTGTTTGTACAGTGTGATGTTGGTGTTCATGCTACCATCAATGATAATATTTATGATGCTGATACAATTATCTTACTTAAAAATCAGCAGGCTTGCAACGCTAAATTGGCATAAGCTTATGAAGCAGTACTTGTTTTTTCGGAGGATATTTGAATTTTTGGAATAAGCACGCAGAAAATTTTGATTAAAATTTAAACAATTCTGCAAGAGGTGGGGAGTTTGACGGCACGCTAAGTGGTTTTTGACAGCCTCTTTACTGCCATGCTGGTGCTTAAAAAAACCTGTCCGCTAAGATGAGTGATGACAGGGGTGGTTTTTAGGACGTCCATGACAGGGCCTTTAATTTCGGCAAAATGTAGCTGTCTGCCATCGCTTTGCAAAAACTCATTAAAGTCCATGAGCATTTCTTGGGCGGATAAATCTATGTGATTGACCGCAGTCATGATGAGCACGATGTGATGAGCATGAGCGTATTCATGGCACAGATTATCCAGTGTGGTACGGATGGTGGTTACGTTGCCAAAATATAGGCTTTCATCAATCCGAATCAAGACGATGTCCTCAAAGGTTCGTACGTCATGACGATGGATGTTTCTAAAATGCTCACTGTCTGCCACTTGACCGACCACCGCAATGTGCACACGGTGCGAACGGTAGATGAGAAGCACAAAACTCATGAGTAGCCCTGCGATGAGTCCGATGTTGAGCCCAAGAGAGACACATGCCAAAAAAGTGATGGCAAAGGTTAGGGCTTCGTTTTTGTCTTGCTCGTAAGCACGCTTAAAGCTTACCACGTCAATCATGGCGATGGCAGAGGTGATGATGATGGCGGACAAGACGGCATAGGGCAGTCCTGTGATAAACTGTCCAAAATATAAAGTGATGATAAGTACGCCCAACCCACAAACGATGGATGATAAAGGGGAGTTTGCTCCTAGGGCGACATTTAGGCTGGTGCGTGAGATGCCCCCTGATACAGCAAACCCACCAAAAAGAGAGCTTGCGATGTTGGCTAGGCTCAGTCCTTTGAGTTCTTGATTGGCGGCAAATGGCTCATGACGAATACGCACCAGATTGCCTGCCACACTGGCACTAGAAATAAAGGCAATCAAGGCAATCAGTAGTGCAGAGGGAAGCAGCGTGATGATGGCATCAAGATGGAGGATGGGCAATGTGGGCAGGGTTAGCTTGGTGGGTAGGGGAGCTAGCAGGGCAATACCCAACTCATGAAATCCATAATGACGAGCAATGACGATGCTAAGTGCCACCATCATCACGATAAAAAAGCGGGAAACATGGGCGTGAATAGGTTTGGGTAGTAGGCGATATGCCATGCCATGCAGGAGCGTGGGGCGGTAGCGATTGACAAGAAACAGCACGAAAAACGCCAGCCCTAGCAGGGCAGTGGGCAGATGAAAAAAGCGTTCATATCCAATGAGATTTTTCATCATCTCTTTTAGGCTGCCACCCACCATGGGTACGCCAAGCAGGTGCTTTAACTGCCCAAGTATGATGAGCACCGCCGCACCACTGATAAAGCCGCTTGCCACGCCGCGACTGACAAACTGCACAATCCATCCGAGCCTTAGCAGGTGTGCAACAGCCAAAATCACCCCAACCATGAGTGCTAAGGTGACAGCCATCGCTTGGTATTGTAGGCTGCCTAGGGCGTATGAGGATAAAGCACCTGCGGTCATGATGGCGGTAATGGCAACAGGACCGACAGCATTGACAGCACTAGACCCAACATAAGCATATACCAACGTGGGGACGATGGCACTATATAGCCCCATGATGGGAGGCAGTCCTGCCAGTACAGCATACCCCAAACTCTGAGGGATGACCAGTATCGCCATCATCAGCCCTGTGCTTATCTCGGGCAGGGCACGTTTGGGCTCTTTTAAAAACACATGAAGCCATGTGGGGGTCAGCATGAAGACTACTTGTTTCATCGCTCTTTGCCACTGTTTTAATGGGCTTTATCCCAGTCATCACCGATGCCAATCTCAACGACCAATGGCACGGCAAAATCCACCTCATAACCCAACGCACGGGCGGTGTCGCTAAGTACATGCTCCATGGCGGGTTTAATGAGTCCACCAATCTCATCTGCTTTATCGGCATCCACCTCAAATACAAGCTCATCATGGACTTGCAGTAACAGTTTGGCATGCTCTTTGGGTAGTATTTTATCCACGGCGATCATGTCAAGTTTGATGATTTCGGCGGCTGAGGCCTGCAAGGGGGCATTGATGCTGGCACGCTCCGCCCCTTGCCTGATGATTTGATTGGGTGAGTTGATGTCAGGCGTGTAGAGCTTGCGTCCTAGGATGGTTGTCACATAACCTTTTGATTTGGCGATGTGTTTTGTGTTTTCCATGTAGTCATGAATGGCAGGATAGCGAGAAAAATAGCGTTTGATGTAGTCTTTTGCCACACTGTTTTCCACGCCAAGCTGTTTGGCAAGCCCAAATACGCCCATGCCATAGAGCAGACCAAAATTCACCGCCTTGGCTGACCGTCTCTCATTTGCGGTCACGTCCGCCAAATCTTTGCCCATGATTTCAGCAGCGGTGGCAGTGTGAATGTCTAGATTATCATTAAAAGCACGAATCAGACTCTCATCACCGCTAAAATGTGCCATCAGCCGCAGCTCAATCTGAGAGTAGTCCGCCGCCAAAATCACGCGTCCAGCAGGTGCGATGAACGCCTCGCGAATGAGTCGTCCTGTGTCGGTGCGAATGGGGATGTTTTGGAGGTTGGGGTCAGAGGATGACAGCCGACCTGTGCTGGTCAGCGCTTGATGATAACTGGTGTGTACGCGTCCATGTTTGTCAGCAGCTTTGGCAAGAGCATCGGTGTAGGTGCTTTTGAGTTTGGAGAGGCTGCGATGTTCTAGCACCACATCCACCAGCGGATGATCTATCTTGGCAAGCACAGACTCCGAGGTGGAGTACTGCCCTGTTTTGGTTTTTTTGCCGCCAGCGACCCCCAATTTATCAAATAAAATCTCGCCCAGCTGTTTTGGACTGGCAACATTAAATGGCTCACGAGCAAGCTCAAATGCCTTTTGTTCAAGCTGGCTGATTTGATGGTCAAATGCCAGTGATAATTTGTCCAAAAATTCACGCTTGATTAAGATGCCGTCATGCTCCATCTTAGTCAATATTTGGGCGGTGGGGATTTCTAGCTTGTCAAGCAGCCGTTTGGCGTTGGCGTCTTTTTGGAGATAATGAGAAAAGATGGTGTACAAGCGATAGGTGATGTCTGCATCCTCGCAGGCATAGTCACTTGCTGTGTGCATCGCCACTTTATCAAAGCTAAGCTGCTTTACCCCTTTGCCTGCCACGTCTTCAAAGGTGGTTGTCGTGACGCCCAAATAATACTTTGCCAAATCATCCAAATTATGACGCGTGGCAACGCCATGGATGACATAACTTGCCAACATGGTGTCCATGTGCCAATTGACGACATCAATGCCGTATTTTTTGAAAATATGGCTGTCGTATTTCATGTGCTGACCGATTTTGCCGATATGGGGGTTTTCTAAAATTGGTTTTAGGGCGGATAACACCCACTCTTTGTCCAGCTGATTGTCCACCAGCACATCAAAATCGCCTGTATGCCCCACAGGAATATAGTAGCCCTCATAAGGGGCGGTGGCAACAGAAATGCCGACAATCTCTGCTTTTTGCCAGTTGATGTTGGTCGTCTCGGTGTCAATGGCAAAATGCGGCGAGTGGGCTAATTTTTCCATCAGGCGATGAAATTCATCAGGCGTATTGACCAGATGGTATGTGCCTTTTTGTATGGCTAAGGGCTGGACGAAGAGTTCATCGGCAGACTCGGCATGGTCTGATATTAGAATGTTGTCGGTGCCAGACAAATCATCGTTAGACAAATCATCGCCAAATAAATCAACCTCGGCAGGCAAGTCGG
>JBHCFR010000107.1:0-4268 GCA_041801945.1 Moraxella sp.
ACTCAAACAGTAACCCTTGGTCAGTTGAGTGTCAAAACCATCACGCAGGGCTTGTCATTACTTAGTGCAAATCAAAGCATCGGCAAACTTGTCCTGACTGGATTTCACCAGAATGGGTGAACATCAACCAAATCTCATTCATCTTTTTATCAACCTTGTCATTACGGAGTTCATTATGACCTACCAATCTTATGCCGAAACTTTTTTGGCAAATATTTTTACAGGCAACATGGCACAAGCCTTAAATGCCTGCTCAGATGATGTTAAATTCATCAGCACACGTCCGACCCCAAGCGATAAAGTTGCTGCCTATGGCACATATCAAGGTAAAGATGGTGCGGTCAAATTTTTCACCATCTTTGGCGAAACCTTAGAAGCAGGTGAGTTTCACACCGAAGCTGTCATCGCCCAAGGCAATCATGTGGCGATGTACGGCACCCTCAAACACACCGCTCGTGCCACAGGTCGCCCTTTTGAGAGCGACTGGGCGTTAATCATGAAATTCACCGATGACGGCAAACTATCTTTGTATCATTTCTATGAAGACACCGCCAATTTAGAATGGGCGTTAGGGGTATCCTAATGGCGAACTTGCCCTAACTTTCATCATCATGACAAACACGGCTGTTGGCCGTGTTTTTTATAAAGCATGAGCACCCCACAGACCTTTGAGCGTAAATCATTGATCCAACCAATACGTGCAATTTATATGAAAATATAATGAAAGCATCATATTAATTAATAATACTAATATGATTATCTTATAATATCATAATAAAAAATAATAAATATAATCAAATTCACAAATTTAAACCGTTTTACGCCTGTGTTCAATCACTATATAATTAAAAACACCGGAAAAAGATAGCGCTATCACATCCGATTTAATCAATGAGCAAGTTCATCTTGGAATTTGTATTGTTTTTTTGGAGAGTGATTATGTCAGCAGTTGAACACGATGAAAGTTGGCTTGAAAAAACGCCAGAATCTCATCGCAAAGGGTTTTTGCCCATCACCTTAGTGATTTTTGGCTTCACCTTTTTTACAGGCACGATGTTTGCCGGCAGTAAAATCGGCGTAGCCTTTGACTTTTTGGATATTTTATGGATTGCCGTACTGGGTAATTTTTTATTGGCAAGCTATGCGGCAACTTTGGGTTATATTTCCGCCAAAAGCGGACTCAATACCGTCTTGATGGGCAGATTTTGTTTTGGTAATGTCGGCTCTAAGCTCTCGGACATGGTACTGGGCTTTGCCGAGCTTGGGTGGTATGCATGGGGGACGGCGACCATTGCCATCTCTTTGGTAAAGCTCTTAGATTTATCCACTTCTTTGACCACGCCGCTCATGATATTTTTTGGTTTGGCGTTTGCTTTGACGGCGATTGTCGGCTCAAAGGGGTTGGCAGCACTTGCCAAACTCTCCATTCCTGTCATGGGTGTGATTTTGGTGTTATCCATCGTTACCGCCACCAAAGATGTCGGCGGATTTAAGGGCTTATTTGCTGCTACCCCAACCGATAAATTGACCGTTGCACAGGCACTGACCATCGTCTTTGGGACATTTGCCTCAGGGGCAACACAAATCACCAACTGGACACGCACCGCCAAAAACGGCAAAACCGCCATTTGGGTCTGCCTAGTCAGCTTCATGGTGGGTAATGGTGCGATGGTGCTGGCAGGGGCTTGGATGGCTATCGCCTATCAACAAGCCGACATCGTGGAAGTGCTGATACTCCAAGGACTATCCATCGCGGCGGTGCTTATGCTGTGCCTAAATCTTGCCACCATTCAAGGCCCGACCATCTATAACGTCTCTGCTGCTGCGTGTCATTTGGTGCGATCAGACAGACATAAGCTCATGACACTGGTGGCAGCGGTCATCGGTATTATTTTGGCGGTGGGTGGTATGTATGAAATGCTCATTCCGTTTTTGGTGCTGCTAGGCACTTTTATGCCACCGATAGGCGGGGTCATCATGGCAGATTTTTGGATCAAACACCGTGGACAGTATCCTGATTTGTGGACGAAACTTCCTAATTTCAACTACTTAGGTCTATCTGCCTATGTCATCGGTTCGGCAGTGGCTTATTTTAGTCCGTACTTTGCCCCGATTGTCGGTATCGTAACAGCGGTGGCAGTGTATGGCGTGGGCGTGAAACTGCAAAATTTATCCACCAAAAACAAATCAACCCCTGCCGCACTGGCAAAATCTTAACACAACTTTATAAATCATTTTGGAGAATATCATGAAAGTAATCAATGCTCGCCTGCGTCAAAAAGAAGGACTGTTTAGCGTAGAATATGCTCATGGCAAATTTACCGCCATCACCCCACAAACAGACAAACTGCCCCACACGCCAAGCGATGACATCATGGATGCCGATGAACAGCTACTAATGTCGCCACTGGTAGAACCGCACATTCATCTGGACTATGTGCTGACGGCAGGTGATCCACAGTGGAACATGACTGGCACTTTATTTGAAGGCATTGAACGCTGGGGCGAGCGTAAAGCGTGGGTCAAAAACACCAAAACCAATCTCATACAAGACACCAAACAACGTGCCTTACAAGCAGTAACCATGCTGGCAAATCATGGCATTCAATACGTCCGTACGCACGCCGATACCACCGATCCAGATATGATTGGCATGCAAGCACTGCTTGAAGTGAAAGATGAAGTCAAAGACCTGATGGACATTCAGATCGTGGCGTTTCCCCAAGAAGGCATTGAGTCCTTTAAAAATGGTCGTGCCCTGCTAGAACAAGCAGTCCTGATGGGGGCTGATGTGGTGGGCGGCATACCGCACTTTGAATACACCCGAGATAAAGGGGTAGAGTCAGTCAAATATTTTGTAGAATTAGCAGAGAAACATGACAAGCTCATTGATGTGCACTGTGATGAAACCGATGACCCTAATTCACGCTTTTTAGAAGTGCTTGCCGATGAAGTACTGCAACGTGGCATGGGCAGTCGCACCACCGCCAGTCATACCACAGCGATGGGCTCGTATGATAATGCCTATTGTTTTAAGCTGTTTCGCCTATTAAAACAGTCAAAGATTAACTTTATCTGTTGCCCCACCGAAAGCATTCACTTGCAAGGTCGCTATGACACCTACCCTAAGCGGCGTGGCTTAACACGAGTATCTGAGATTGATGCAGCAGGTCTAAATGTCTGTTTTGCCCAAGACTCAATCCGTGATCCGTGGTATCCTGTGGGCAATGGTAATATCTTACGCATTTTGGATGCAGGACTGCACATCTGTCATATGCTCGGCTATCAAGATTTATCCAGATGTTTGGATTTTATCTCCATCAATGGTGCTAAGGCAATGAATGTCCAAGAAAATTATGGCATTGAAGTGGGCAAACCTGCCAATTTTATCATCATGGACGCCAAAGATGATTATGACGTGCTAGCAAAACAAGCAAAAGCCGTCCTAAGTGTCAAAAATGGTAAAATCATCATGAAAAGCCAGCCCCAACGCTGTGAGCTCACTGTATAACTCCTTTTAATATGATGATAAAACGGTCAAAAGAATGATTTGGCCGTTTTTGACCGCCTTCTTCTTATGGGCGTAAAATACACGAATAGTCATCGTCTAGCTGGTATTTAAAAATGTTTGCATTACTTCACTGACCGCTGTCAATCAACCTTGTCTCAATCTTGGGGCAAATAAACCAAAGGATAAATTACTGTTTACAAATGGGTCATGACCATACAAAAACGCATGTTTTTGGTTTATAATATTTGTCTTAACATACATCACACCTATTTATTATGACCACCTTATACTACATCAGCGGCAAGCAGCTCTACGCCATCAATGGCGGCACCGAGACCACCATCCCTTGCCATGCCATCACGCAATACACCAAAAACCTAAAACAAATCCAAGACCGAAAAGCATGGAAAACCAAAGGGACAGGTGCGATGTTCATGGGCATGGGCGATGATGATGTGAGTGATTTTGACGCCATTTATCCCACTGCTGTTGCCTCTATGGGTAGCGGACTGTTGGCTTATAGTGCCCGACTGCAAGAAGGCACCGCCATCCAGTCCAAATCCAAACAGGACGAACACGCCAGCGAAGGCTTGATCCTACGCCAGACCGACTTTCAAGTCTTTGACTTGTGCTATGACCCCACACACAGACGCATCATCGCCTCAGCTCATGATGCCGCCTATCCTAGCCCCTATGATGAACGCCATTTATGTGTGCTGCCCTTAGATGGTGGTCGCACGCAATTCATCACAGAGGG
>JBHCFR010000108.1:0-4055 GCA_041801945.1 Moraxella sp.
ACACAGTCGGTGTATTTGCATAGAATGCAGTTGTCGGTTACTACAAATGTCATGGTGTCACCTTAAATTGATTGGGTTATCGTGGCTTGGGTTGTAGGTTTTTTATTTGCCAAAACTGGCACGATGTCGGACAGTCATAAAAATGGCGGTTAAAAATACTTAGGATAAGTCGGAAAATTGGCGTATATTTTATCCTTTTTGGCGAATTTTCTCAAACCTAAGCGGGGCGATTCTGAGGTTAAAATAGAAAATCTTTGTAAAAAAATGACAAAAAGTTGTAAAAGATAAAAGTGATTATCATTACATGAAGCATGAATGAGAATAAATGTGAATGAATGAGGGGAAATGCGAATGGATGAGAGGAACTGTGAGATGAAATAAACATAAGAATCACTGTCACGGCTCAATGAGCCGCCCTTAACGGTCGGTTGTCAAGGAGAGATTGAGGAGAAATTGATATGAAAAACCCACAAAAGATGAGATTTAAAAAATGAATAAAAAGCTATGGGTAGTTATTATCATGAAATAAACGTGCTTGATATCGGTAAGTGCAGTGATAAATCAAAGACGGTACGCCAAATGACGTCAATCAAAACATCAGTTAATATTCAATCAATCAGCATAAAAAGTATAAAAATAGGGTCAAAAGTAAAGCGGTCGGTAAACCTGATGACTTTTGACCCAAACACTTAATCAGCTAAGCACTTAAACGGTTGGTGCTGTTTTGCCTTGCTGAGCAAGTTGGGCGACTTTATAGCACTCTTCAATATGATCAAAGGCGATTTTTTTGAAAATCATGTAACCAATAGAGCTGGCGACGATTTGACCACCCAGGGGAATGTATTTGGCAACTTGCTTACCAATGATACGACCACCAAACCCTTGTACGGTTTTATTGACGATGCCACGTGTGGCGACCAATCCGCCCACCGCCAGCACCTTGTCTTTGATGTTTTTTTCACGAGCCTCAGCGGTGTCTTTGTCTTCTAAGCCAAAACGCTCATTAATCTGTGGTAGCAGTCTATTTAGCATGCCAACATCCACCGCAACATCCAAAAAAGGAATCGGAATGATGGCGACGCCTGCTGAGACTTTGGCACGAGATTTGGCAAGTTGTTGGCAGTCACGTCTGATTTGTTCTAGGTTTAGTCCTTGAACGTTTTTGGCGACCAAAGTTGTTTTACCGATACTGCTAAGATTATTAAAATTCATGATGCTCTCCAAATCAGTTGAGGGTGGATAAATGAAATCAAGCATGAGATCTTGCCCAGAACAGCGTGTCCAAGACAGCCTGTCCGCTAGAACTTGTCCAATAGAGATTGCAACAGAACTTGCAATGTTTGGCTAAATGCCTAATTTCATGCTTGATTAAAATTAACGCAAATCATACCACAGTTGTTTTTTGGGCATTGTAATAAAGTTGCTAACAAAATGTATCATCGTGTAACGATTGAGCTGGTCAGAGGGATGAGAGCGGATTACAAGCGATGATTTTGGGGCTTTTAAACAAGTTTTTGGCGAATCTATGTTAAAATGAACCAAAGAGAAAATGAAACAAGAAAAAAAGAGAGTCGTTTATGAGTACACAAAAAAGCCACCTAGAAGACGGTCATCATTTAGAGGGTGATTACCAAACTTTATCATCGCCAACATCGCTAAGACCCACACATGCCCTAGGCACACAAAAATTCGCCACTGCCAATCTGTCTCATCTTACCAATACCAGCGTCCAAAACTTTGAACATACCTTTGATAAAAGACGACAATTTGTCCCAAAACACCTAAATCTCGTGTCACGTCATGGCGGCGATGTCCCTAATGAGCTATGCTTGACATTTGGTGAGACGTTGGGGAGGGTTTTGGCATCACGGCATATTGAGCGTGTGGATGAGATGGACATGTCGGTGACCAAGCTGCTGCCTGCCAGTGATTTGCTAGGCTTAGAACAAGGGGCGCGCATCATCAGTCATGCCATTGATGAGCATCAGCGAATCCTTATCGTGGGCGACTTTGACTGCGACGGTGCCACCTCTACCACGCTCATGGTGCGTTGTCTGCGTGAGATGGGGGCGGACGTGGAGTTTTTGGTGCCTGATCGCTTTAAATTTGGCTATGGTCTCACGCCAGAGATTGTCGTTCATGGCTCAGAGCTCTTTCATCCCAATCTTATCATCACTGTGGATAACGGCATATCCAGCCATGAAGGGGTCGCCAAAGCCAAGGAGCTGGGCATTGAGGTGGTCATCACCGATCATCATCTGACCACCACAAGCTCGCCATCGGCAAGTGCGGTCATCAACCCCAATCAAGTCGGATGCACATTTGGCAGCAAATGGTTGGTGGGTGTGGGCGTGGCGTTTTATGTCATGGGTAGGGTGGCGAAGATACGCCGTGAAGCAGGCAAATCCACCACGCAAGTCACCAAATATCTGGATTTGGTGGCATTGGGGACAGTGGCGGATGTGGGGCATCTTGACCAGAATAATCGCATTTTGGTCACTCATGGGCTCAATGCCATCCGTCAGGGTCGGTGCTGTGTGGGGATTTTGGCACTCCTTGAACAAGCAGGGCGAGACGTGCGTAAGATGACGGCAGACGACTTTGGTTTTGCCATCGCACCACGCATCAATGCCGCAGGACGCATGGATAACATGCGTACAGGCGTAGAATGTCTGCTGACCGATGATTTTGGTGAGGCTCATCGTCTGGCGATTGAACTAAATCGCCTAAATCATTCACGTCGTGCCATAGAAACCCAAATGCGTGATGAGGCAAATGCCATTATTGAAGATCTGCATTTGCCTGATGAGTTGGCGGATGCTACCTTGGCGGGGGAGGCGGAGGATGAGGCTAAAAATAAGCAGGCAGCATTTGCGCCCAAACCGACAACCAAAGCAATCTGTCTGTATCAAGACAACTGGCATCAAGGCGTGATAGGGATTGTCGCAGGACGCATCAAGGAGAGGCTGTATCGTCCTGCCATCGTATTTGCCCCTGCTGACGCCCAAAAGACGGGTGATGACGACCTCATTAAAGGGTCGGGACGTTCTATCGCAGGCGTGCACATTCGTGACGTCATTGAGTCGGTGGAAAAGGCACATTCCAATCTGATTTTGCATTTTGGTGGTCATGCGATGGCGGCAGGACTGACCATCTATAAGCGTGATTTTGAGCGATTTAAAGAAGCATTTTTTGAGGTGGTGGACGGCTTTGAGGAGGCGCTTTTTGATGAGCTCAAATATACCGATGGCAAGCTCATGCCATCTGATTTTAGCCTGTCTTTTGTGGATGCCTTAAAGAACATCAGCGTGTGGGGCAATGGCTTTTTACCACCTGCCTTTGATGGTGTGTTTGAGGTGGTGAATTTTCGTATTTTAAAAGACAAGCACCTAAAACTCATGTTGCGATATGATGGCGTGCAGTATCCGATTGACGCCATTTGGTTTAATTATCCTGTGGATGAGTGGGATTATCGTGCCAGCTTAGTGCACGTGCTTTTCACGCTAGAAGTCAATGAATGGCAGGGCAACCAAAACTTGCAACTTCTCATCAAAGATTTGGCAGTGTGTGCGATAGATTAGCATGAGTACCGATGGCAGTTGTCATCGGTTTTTTATTTGCCCTTGGCATCTGCCCAAATGATTTTGTGCAATTGCAGTCCAAAACGCACGGGCAAACCATCCGCCAAAATCCATTCGGCAAGTTCGGTGGCAAGCAGTGGCACGTCACTTGGCTGTTCGGTGACACTAAACATCGGCGAAAACCATACCACACCGCATCGCTTGTCAAGATGATGGTGAAATAAGACATCTTTTGCCCAGTCGTAGTCGGCACGGTCAGCGATGACGATTTTGAGTTGGTCGTGAGCGGTGAGATGCTCTAAATTCTCCCAAAGATTTTTGTCGCACTCGCCTGAGGAGGGGCTTTTAAAATCCATCACCTTAGATACGGCAGGCGGCACCTCTTTGACCGACAAAGCCCCTGAGGTTTCTAGGGAAATCTCATAACCGTGAGCCAGCAGCAGTGTCATGAGAGCGATGGCGTTAGGCTGAGCA
>JBHCFR010000109.1:0-4708 GCA_041801945.1 Moraxella sp.
CTCTGTATGCGTTGTTTATGATTCTCACCAAACTCCCCATTAATAAAAAAACCTTACTCATCAGTGCTGTCGCTCTAAGTTTGACATTGGGCGGTCTTGCCTTATCAGGCACTTTATCTAGAACACAAAAATCCTCCAAGGAGTCGGCTGACTTTGAGCACTCTGTGGACGTAATCAGCACGCTTGTCTCCGCCGATGAAGCAGGCACGCACCAAGAAATCTTTGACAGTCAGACAAGCGTTCAAGATAAGCAAGAACACAATGTGCATTATGTCACCTTAGATGATGCCAACCTTAGCCCCACCCAAAGACAGACCGTGGCAAGACAAATCAAGAATCTAGAAAATACAGGCAGTACCTCGGGGGGCGTGCTGACAGGAGAGTTTAAGTCAGCGACACACGCAAAGATGTCTTATCGCTTCGGACGTAAACAGCCCTTACGCTTTGATGCGGCGAACATGAAAGAGGCTCTGCCATCAGGGTTTGTGATGACGGGTAGAGACTATGAAGGGGTGATGACGGATAAGGGCTTTGATGGGGTGTACCGCCTGTTTGAAAACCCCAACAATAAAGAGATGTTTGAGATTACCGAAACATACATACATCCTGATAAGCCCCTAACGCTCATCAAAGAGCTATATCGTGAAAATCTACATGGCACCCCGATTAGATTTGAACAGCTCACTGACAAAAAAGAGCGTGTTTATTATCATGGCGAATTTGTCGCAGGCAATCGCTATGTCAGCATGAGCAGTCGAGGCATGAGCATGACCCAGTTCATGAGTGTGGTGAATGCCGTCTTGGTACAAACCAACGCCTTATAAAATAGCCCAGATTATCCTTCCTTGTCAATAATGTCGCGTTCAAACCCATCACGAATGTCTTTTTCGTATTCATAGAGTAGGGGCAAGAGAGTTTGGATGATCCAAGTGCGGCGATAGCCTTGCAGTCCATCTGATAAGTCACGGATGTCGTCCGTGGGCAGACCTTGATAGACATGATACAGCAGTTCATGCAGCCAACGCCCCTTTAACATCAGATTGCTTGGGATGCCGAGTATCTGTGCCTGAGTGTCGGTGGCTCTGTCTAATGCTTGCTTGAATGGCTTGGTCTTGCTGACATAGATGGGGACTTTGCTCGGCATCTGTGATGCTGGTAGGGTTTTTGACTCATCGATGACACGAAGGATTTCGGCGCCATAACGACGTAAGGTAGCACGGTTTAGGGTGGTGTATGCCAAACTCTTCATGCTTGTGGGCAGCATTTCAACCATCTCTCGCAAAGGCTGCTTGCCAATGATAAAACTGCGTGGTCTGTTCATGGCTCGTGCCAATGCCTCTCGCCACATGATGAGACCTTTTAGTGCCGCCAACTGCTCTTGGGTATAATTAGGTGCGACATAATCAAGATACAGCTCATCATCACTGACATGATGGGCGTCATAGAGCTCTTTGGCATAGAGTGTGCTGTCTTCTTGGGCGTAAGATTGGATGCCTCTATCGGCAAGTGCTTGCCCAACCACTTCATGTAAAGCAAGTAAATAACGCACATCATTGATGGCGTACAGCTCTTGTTTGGGGGTCAAGGGTCTGGCAAGCCAGTTGGACTGACTCTCTCCTTTGTCTATCGTGACGCCAAGTATCTCACTGACCGCCTGACTATAACCCACTTGCAATTTGCCTGTCAGATAAGCCACGCCAATTTGCACATCAAACACATTACTCAGAGGTGGACTGTTTGACAACAAATAAAATATCCCCAAATCTTCTCCGCACGCATACCACACCATGCTTGGCACTTCACACAGTGCCTCCCAAAATTCGGTCAAGTCAAGATGAGGTGCATCCACCAAATACACCGCCTTACCCGTATTGATTTGCACCAATGCCAATATGGGATAGTAGGTGTCACGCTTGATAAACTCAGTGTCTAAGGCGACCACGTCAATGCTGTCAATCTCATCAATGAGCTGATAAAGTTCGTCATCGCTTTTTACCCATTTGACAGGCAGATCAAGTAAAGCGTACTTGCTGACATCAGTCAAAGCTGCTTTTGGAGAGTGAAAATTGTTTTGTGATTTGGGTTTTGGTAAGTCGGTCATGAGCATAACATAGGGAATAAACAATCTCATTCTACACCAAAATCCACATCGTGTGTCAAGATTCGATGAGATTTCATCAAAAATCATTGGCTGAATAATTTTGGTTAATCGTATTTATGTAAAAGCAAGTAAATTCATTTGAAATAAAAAAACGACTGTGATATATTTACCAAAGAGTCTTATTTATTAAAAGCATGAATGACATCAAAGCAAGTAAAATTTGACATTTGTTGGATTGCCTTCTTTTATTTTCATGCTTACCCAAGCTCTTATACCTAAATGTTATCTATTTATCGCAGGAAACTCATGAAATCATTAAAATCCCTTGGTTTAATCACGCTTAGTATCTTCACACTCACCGCTTGTGGCGAGAAAACACCTGCCGCTAGTGGCTCATCAGGCGACGTCAAAGCACGTCAAGATCTCATGCAAGATTGGCGTGGTGCTAATGACATTTTAAAAGGAATGATGGAGAATCCTGCCAGTTTTGATGCAGCGACTTTTAAGGAGCAAGCCGAGTTTATCAGCAACGGCACCGCTCAGATGTGGACGCATTTTGGTGATGCCAACGCCAAAGGGGATGCACAAGATGCGGTATGGTCAGATGCAGCAGGCTTTAAGGCAAAACAAGAGGAGTTTAATGCCGCCGCCCAAAATCTGGTCGCCGTCGCCGCTGATGCCAAAACTGCCGATGAGGTAAATGCTGCTTTTGGGGCGATGGCAGAGGGCTGTGGCAGCTGCCATAAAGTTTATAAGAAATGAGTGTTGGTTTTTTCCTCATTCATTAAGAAGCTTGATTTATCTATCCAAAACGCGTTTGTGGGGATTTGTTAATTGGCATGTTTGACCAAGCTTTGTGTTTGCAAAGCTTGGTTTTTTTGGTTTGGTGCTTTATTTTGGACTATTTAAATGCCTTAAAACGCTGCCACAAGAAAAATCATGTTACCCCAAATCGTCCTCGCTCATCAAAGAAGCGTCTGACCATCAATATCGCCAATAATGTGCACGACAGCGTACTGGCGGCACAGATAAAAAACATGGTGACAATCTGGTAACGTACTGCCTGTGTGGGGTCAGCACCCGCCAAGATTTGACCGGTCATCATACCGGGCAGACTCACCAATCCCACCACCAACATAGAGTTGATGGTGGGTGTTAATCCATTTAATACAGCGGATTTCACCAAGTCATGCACTGCTTCAAACGGTGTGGCAGACATTGATAAGCGAGATTTTATCAGGCTTTGTTTGTCATGCATGGCATTGATAAAATCGTTGGCGGTTAGGCTAATGGCGGTTAAAGAGTTGCCCAGAATCAGCCCCAAAATCGGAATGATGTATTGCGGGCGATACCACGGCGACACTTTTAGAATCACCGTCATGGCAATCAGCGTGATGATGCCTGTGGCAAGTGCCAGAGAGATAATGCTGTCAAGAAGCAGGCCTTGATAAGGGCGTTTGATGCGAGATTTGGCAGAGACGCTGGCAATCAGGGTCATCACAGTCAAAATGGTGAGAACTTGCCACACATTCTCACGAGCAAATACCCATGCCAAAATCAGCCCAATCAGCGACAGCTGCACCACTGTTCGCACGCCTGCTGTGATGAGCGTCTTGACCAGACCAAGTTGCAGATAGGCAGAGACGCCCACCGTGATAAGCAGTAGGGTGCTGGCAAGAGCGATGTCAGTTAGCGTAAGTGTGATTGCCATGTTTGTCCCTTTTGCCTCTATCTACCCTTATCTGTTCAAGGCGGTCGTCAAAACACCCTGATTCATGTGCCACACATCTGCCCCCAATCTGTTCTGTTCGCTTGGGGTGTGCGTGACCCAAATCAAGGCTTTGTTCTCATCATGCCAGCCTGCCACCAAATCCATGAGTAAATTCGCTGTCTCATCATCTAAGGCAGAGGTGACCTCATCAAAGAGAGCGATGGTGGGGTTAAATTGCAAGGTGCGAAGAAAATTGACAAGTTGGCGTTCACCACCTGAGAGATGATGAATGGACTCATGGATGAATGAGCTGGGTTTGCCAAGTTGGTGGAGTTTTTCTAGATGCCACTGTTTGTCAAACTGCTTATCATGATGATGCTTAAAGGCAAAAGGAGCAACAAGATTATCCAAAACGCTCTCACCAGATAGCTCAGATGTCTGATGAAATAGGGCGACGACAGAACGATACTCGGCATAGGGGATGTCAGAGACGGGCGTTAATTGCCCATTTTTATTTAACATAATCTTACTAGCAACATGATGAATGGGTAATAAATCAGCAAGTGCTTGCAGCAAAACCGATTTGCCAGAGCCAGAACGCCCAACCAAGACGACTTTTTGTCCATGATATAGGCGAAATGAGACATCATCTAACAGGGCACGGTCTTGGGTGTGATAAGACAGATGGTCAGCGGTCAGAAGGGGGGCAACCGATGACATTATTGCAGGTCATCCAACAAAGCTGCGGCGTGATTTTTGGCTCTCACGTTACGAAAACTCGCCATCATCACGCCTTGCTTGTCAAAGACGAAAGTGGAGCGAACCACCCCCAGATGTGTCTTGCCATACATCATTTTTTCTTGGATGACATCAAAATGCTGGCAAAGCCTCTCATC
>JBHCFR010000110.1:0-3747 GCA_041801945.1 Moraxella sp.
TTGATCAAGCACGCCTGTATAAGCGTCTGTCTTAGTATTATTCGTTGTTGGTGTATTTACAATCGGTGCTGTACCCGTACTCGTGGTGCTCGTGGTGTTATTTGTGCTTGCACAGGCAAACAATAAGGTGGATGAGACAGCGATGGTAAGTGGTTTTAGCAGTCCTTTTTGATTTGCCAAACCTGCTTTGCAAAAAAATGACATAGAAAATCTCATGGTGAAAAATTTACCCGTATTATAATATAGGAAGCTCATTATATCAAAGATAAAAATACAAGCATAAACAAATAAACAGTAAAAGACCAGCTAACACTGCACTGGTCTTATTGGTGGCACAACTCATGAAATCCCAATCTTTACCACCCACCATCAAACTTGATGCCAAAATTACTCTATCGTCACTTGTGAGACGGCTCTTAATAAGACAGCATTACCACCCACTTGCGATAAGGTTGCCTTTGACTGCGTGATAAAGGTAGTACGCTGACCGCCTTTTACCCAACTCTCTGTTGTGACAACATTGGCGCGAGCTTGATTACCAGTAATGACGATATCAGTCACACTGATGTTATAGCGATAATCGCTGGCACCTGCCCATGATTTCTGTAAGAGTTGTAAATAGGCGTTTTTATCTAGGCTCGTTGTTTTGCCTTTACGAGTTAGGCTAATTACGGCATTATCATCAATCAAACGCGAGACCATGCCGATATTCTGAGTGTTCGCTGCTGCATTCATGTTGCTAGCAAAGCTCTGTATTGCCGATTCACTCATGGCATGAGCAGGCATCATCACAGCACTGCCAAGCAGTATTGCTGAGCCGATGGCACCCAGTGTGGGCAGACGAACACGCCGCCGCTTAGACTCAGAAATGACGTTCTCGCCCTTATTGTCTTGGTTTTTTTTGTGCCAAAGTACCGCAGTTAAGCCAACAGCAGCCAGCGTTTTGATGATTTTTTTCATGATTTGAATAACTCAAAAGCAATAAATTTAGCATAAGATAGCAGTGTCGCCCTAAGCAAACATGGCTGTTTTGTAATATTTTGTTGCAATTTTGGCGACATTTTTATGACTGGGTTGGCTTGTTGTTGATTGATTTATTGATGGCTTGTCAATGTTTTGTTAATGCTTTGCCAATGTTTTGTCCGTGTTTTTTGGTATTGATGGTTCGTCTAATTCATCAACATTCTCATCATCCGCCACTTTGGTGCCAAGTCTGCTCATGCGTCTGTCCATGAGCTGACGAGCCAAGGCTTGCATATCATCCACACGGTCAATCTCATCAACGATTTCAAGTCCAAGCAGCGTTTCAAGCACATCCTCTAAGCTCACAATCCCCTTGATTTCGCCAAATTCTCCCACCACTAGGGCGATATGCAGTCTGTCTTTTAGCATGAGATCTAACACATCAAAGAGCTTCATTTTGGCAAAAACAAAAGTGATGTTACGCTTAAAGGCTTTGATGGGCGTGTGTATCTCTTGATTGGCTTTGGCGATGAGTAGGTCGCTTTTTAAGACAAATCCTGTGGCATTATCTAAATCTTCATCAAAAATCGGAAAGCGTGAAAAAGGCAGCTTAGGATGTGCATCAAACACCTCCTCCACCGTCATGTTCTCATCAAAAGCAATCATGACCGAACGAGGGGTGACGATACTCTCCACATGAATCATGCTAAGTGCCAATGAATTCTTGATGATGCGTGTTTCAAGTTCGCTCATCTGCCCTGAAATCTCGCCTTGATTGGCAAGGGCGATGAACTCATTACGGCTAAAACTCTGCTCGCTATGCCCTCGGGTCAAAAAGCGTGAAATCTGCTCGGCAAGCCACACGATGGGGAATAAGATGATGTTAATGCCCTTGACATAATACGCCACAGGCAAGGCAAAACGCCGCCAGTAAGTCGTGCCAAGCGTCTTGGGGATAATCTCCGTCCCTATTAAAATCACCACCGTCATCGCTGCTGAAAATACCCCAAACCACGCACTGCCAAAAACAATGGTCGCTTGTGCTCCTGCCCCAAGCGACCCTAAGGTATGTGCCACGGTATTTAAGGTCAGAATAGACGAGATGGACTTTTCAATATTATTGACTTTGACATCTTCTAATAAAGCAGCGGTTTTTGGGCTTTCTTCTTTGATGCTCTCAATATAGCTTGGGGTCATGGTCAAAAGAGTCGCCTCTGAGACAGAGCAGATGAAGGACACCACCAAAGATAAAGACACATAAAAAATCAGCAAGATGATGGCTGTATGACTGACCTGCTCCACACCCTCACCTGTCGCCGCAAAGGCGATGACAGGCATGATGGTCAATAGGGCAAAAAAATAAAATCGCAATCGAGGCATAAAGATAAAACATGAGTCAAATTAACCGCTAATATTAAGCTAAAATCCCAATAACTGCAAGAGGTTATTGGGACAAGCGAGAGATTTTATCAGATGTTATGACCAAACCTACAAGACCGTGCTATAAGATTTTTATATTTTATAAATATTTTCATACACTTATGCAAAATCTTATGAATTATGACGGTTTTGTGATATGATATGCGTTATTTTTCGTTTTGGAAATTTTGGAGCCCTCATGTTACTTTCTATCTTAGCGACCGCCGCCCCCTCTCAGCCCAATGCTTTTTTGCAAATTTTGCCAATGGTTGCCATTTTTGCCATTTTCTATTTTCTCATCATTCGCCCACAATCCAAACGTGCCAAGGAACATCGTGCCATGGTGAATAATTTGACCGTGGATAATGAAGTTGTCTTCGCTGGTGGTTTGGTGGGTCGCATCAAGAAAATAGAGGGTGACTACGCCGTCATCGCGTTGAATAACAACACCGATGTTAAAATTCAACGTGCTGCGGTGATTAGCGTGCTTCCTAAGGGCACGATTGACAACATTTAAACAGCCTAACCCCTATTTTTATCATCAGTCAATCATCATGACAACCAATGGTTTGGCAGACAGTCAAACTCATCATCAACCCTTGTAAAGAAGTCCTTATGCATTACCCTGCTTGGAAATACTTATTAATCGCTGTGGTACTGATCATTGCTGGTCTCTATGCCCTACCCAATCTCTACCCTGATGAGCCTGCGGTTCAAATCACAGGTGCCAGTGCTGGTACAGAGTTAAGTTCTGACGTTTTGGTGCAATCAGAAGCTCTACTGGATAAGGCAGGTCTTGCTCATCATGGCGGCAGCTTTGATAACAACAGTGCTTTGATTCGCCTAAGTAGTGCCGAAGACCAACTCAAAGCCCAAGAGACGCTGCGTCAAAATCTCGGCGATAACTATGTCGTGGCATTAAACCTTGCCCAAACCACCCCAGAATGGCTCAAAAACATCGGTGCAAAACCCATGAAACTGGGTTTGGACCTACGAGGTGGGGTGCGTTTTGTCTTAGAAGTGGACATGGATAAAGCACTAGAACAGCGTCTTAGTGTTGCCACCCAAGATGTGCGTCGCCATCTACGCACCGCCAAAATTGCGGTCAAAAGCCTAAGAACCACCGCTGACGGTATGGTGCTCACCTTTAATAGCAATGCTGAGCGTAACAGTGCTCAAAACGCCTTACAAGCCCAGATGACGGACTTTACGTTAAGACCTCTTGCCAGTGCAGATGGTGCGGTGCTTGAACTGAACTACACCGAACAAGCACTTGCTCAAATCAATGAATACGCGGTTGGTCAGAACTTAACCACTCTGCGTAATCGTATCAATGAATTGGGTGTGGCAGAAGCACTGGTGCAA
>JBHCFR010000111.1:0-11456 GCA_041801945.1 Moraxella sp.
ATTGCATCCACTGCTGCCATTGGTGCGGTTGGTGTTGGTGCGATAGCCACCCCATTTGTACGCTCTTGGTATCCGAGTGCCAAAGCCGAAGCCGCAGGTGCAGCGGTCGTTGCTGACATTGCTGGCATTGAAAGCGGACAAATGATTACCTTAAAATATCGTGGCAAACCTATTTTTGTTGTGAAACGCACCCAAGAGATGGTTGCAAATTTAAGCAAAATTACCTCAAAACTTGCCGACCCTGAATCTAACGGGTCCATTCAACCCGAAAACTGCAAAAACGAAACACGCTCTATCCAACCTGAAATACTGGTTGTGGAAGGTGTATGTACCCATTTAGGTTGTGCACCTATGTTCCGTCCTGAAATTGGTGCGGCAGATTTGGGTGGTGCAGATTGGATGGGTGGTTTTTTCTGCCCCTGCCACGGCTCTATGTACGACTTGTCAGGTCGTGTTTATAGTGGCATGCCCGCTCCTTTGAATCTACCCATACCTATCTACAAGATTGAAGACACCATCTTGACTGTTGGGGAGGCATAATCATGAGTATCGCTAAAAAATTTATGGGCTGGGTTGATGCTCGCTTTCCTGCGACAGAGACCTATGAATACCATATGTCCAAATACTATGCACCAAAAAATTTCAACTTTTGGTATTTTTTTGGTGTTTTGTCCATGGTGGTGCTTGTCAACCAATTGGTGACAGGAATTTGGCTAACCATGATGTTTAACCCCAGTGCTGAGGGTGCATTTGCTTCCTTAGAATACATCATGCGTGATGTTAAAGGCGGCTGGTTGATTCGCTACATGCACTCCACAGGGGCATCTGCTTTCTTTGTGGTCGTTTACCTGCACATGTTCCGTGGCTTAATGTATGGTTCTTATAAGAAACCTCGTGAACTGGTGTGGATCATCGGCATGGCAATCTACCTATGCCTCATGGCAGAAGGTTTCTTTGGTTATCTACTGCCTTGGGGCAACATGTCATTCTGGGGCGCTCAGGTTATCTTGAACCTTCCTGCTGCCATTCCTTTTATCGGTGATGGTCTGGCTGAATGGGTCAAAGGTGACTACATCATTTCAGGCATCACCCTAAACCGCTTCTTTGCCCTGCACGTGGTCGCGATTCCTTTGGTGCTTGTCGGCTTGGTCTTCATGCACTTAGTCGCCCTACACCATGTCGGCTCCAACAACCCAGACGGCATTGAAATCAAAAAACTAAAAGATAAAAACGGTGTGCCACTCGATGGCGTACCCTTCCACCCTTACTACACCGTGCATGACATGGTCGGTATCGTGGTCTTCTT
Organism: Moraxella sp.; assembly: GCA_041801945.1. Taxonomy (GTDB): domain Bacteria; phylum Pseudomonadota; class Gammaproteobacteria; order Pseudomonadales; family Moraxellaceae; genus Moraxella. Next base: position 1,307 of record JBHCFR010000111.1, read on the forward strand.
TATCTTTTTCTTTGCTGTGGTATTCTTTGTGCCAGAAGGTGGTGGTTACTTCTTGGAGAAACCAAACTTTGAGGTTGCCAACGCCCTAAAAACACCGGCACACATTGCTCCTGTTTGGTACTACATGCCATTTTATGCCATGCTCCGTGCCACCCCATCCATGTTCGGCTCTGCCCTACCAGGGGTGATTGTGATGTTCGGTGCCATTGCCATCTTGTTTGTCATGCCGTGGCTTGATCGCTCACCTGTCAAATCCATTCGTTATAAAGGCATCTTATCTAAAATTGCTTTGGCTGTTTTTGTGGTCAGCTTTATCATCTTGGGTTATCTTGGCGGTGTGGCTTCTACCCCAGCAGGCACATTAGTTGCTCGTATTTGTACCATTCTTTACTTCTTGTACTTCATTCTCATGCCATTTTACACATCCATGGAGACGTGCAAGCAACCACCAGAACGTGTTACAGGAGGTCACTGATGAAAGCATTTACTCTAAAAACACTTGGTGCTGGTCTGCTGCTTGCAACGGGTGCCATGGTCAGCCCTTCTGCCCTAGCAGCAGGTGGCTCAGGATGTGGTACATATACAGAAGCCGATGGCACCACAGTCACGCTGGCATGTAGCACAGCACCCATTGATCTGACCAACAAAGGCTCACTACAACGTGGTGCTCAGACATTCATGAACTACTGCGTCGGCTGTCACTCAGCTCAGTATGTGCGTCATTCACGCATCGCTCAGGACTTGGAGATTCCACCAGAGCTCATGGAAAAGTATCTCATGGTCACCACCACACAGATTGGTGATCATGTGACCGCAGGGATTGATGCTGACACCCAAGGGGCTTGGTTTGGCGCGCCGCCACCTGACTTGTCCTTAGAAACACGTCTGCGTGGTGATGACTGGGTTTATACCTATCTGCTGTCTTTCTATGAAGATCCAAGCCGCCCTTGGGGGACGAACAACTTAGTGCTTGCCAATGCTGCCATGCCTCATGTGTTGCACAACATGCAAAAAGAGCTGGGTCAAGAAGAGTATGAAGCTCGTGTGGGCGATTTGGTGAACTTTATGGCGTGGATGGCAGAGCCTGTGCGTCATGACCGCAAAATCTACGGTGCATTCGTTATTCTGTTCTTGCTTGTTCTGCTTATTCCAGTCTATCTCCTCAATAAAGAGTTCTGGAAAGACGTTAAGTAATCATATCGGCATGATACAAAAACCGACTGTTTGTGACGGTCGGTTTTTTATTTGATTTTTACATAATGATAACAAAAAACAAGCATTCACAACTTGCCCTCCAATTTTAGTTACAATGGTGCCATCATTTTATTTTAAGGAGATTCTGATGAAAAAACTCATTCCTCTGTTTGCTTTGACTGCCATGTCAGCCATCTTGCCCATGCTATCTCATGCAGGTGCTTATCAAGAAGAAAACATCAAAATGCACTGCGTTATCTTAAATAATGATAAAGTCGTCAAACAGCAAAACTGTGTTGCAGAAGTAGGTTATGCTCATGCAGGAGCAGCTTATGGTGGTGGCAGTGGCTATGCTTTTAAAGCCATTAAAGGTTATGGTAAAATTAGTGTGGACAGCTCGGTAACACTCGTTTATGATAAATATGACAGACCAGTGACACTCGCTGATGGCTCAACCAAGACGGAGTCGTCCACCACTTTAAATGAAAAAGATGCCATCATTCGCTATCGCACCCCGAAGACTTTTAAACTGCTGACAAAACAACAACTAGCCCAATACGATGAGGGTCAATTAAAGTTTGAACCCTACACTTGTTTTGTTCACACCAAAAGCCCAACATTTGAATTCTGTTTTATTAAGCCATTGATGGGGTAACACGATATGCTGATGTTTTATTCTTAAAAACAAACCCCATCATCCATCAACACCCCAAAGCCCAAACTTTGGGGTATTTTTATGAAACTTACAGACTTTTGCCCAAAAATTTGTTAAACTACAATCCGTCATTTTTCATCAATTTTGCCACTCTCAATGTCTCAAACTCTACTTCCTAATCAGTTTCTACTCTATGGCGATGATGGCTATGACAGTCATGTGGTGCGATTTGTATTAGAAGAGAAGCGGGCGAATTATGAGTTCATCTATCTGCCCAATGAACGCCCCGAATACATCGCTGAACTAAATCCCTATAATACTCTGCCGATTTTAGTGGGGCGAGATTTGACGCTTTATGAGATGAGTGTGATTTTTGAATACCTAGAAGAGCGGCACGGTGCAAATAAACTGTTGCCCTCTACACCCCAAGAGCGGGCCAAAGTGCGGCAGCTTGCTTGGCGGTTGCAGCACGATTGGCTCTCACTTGGGCGGATTTTAATGACTCATCCTGACAGTTTTAATGCCTCCCAAGCGAGCCACGCCAAAAAAAGCTTGACCGACTCACTCATCACGCTCTCTCCCTTATTTTCTCGTTACGATTATTTCATGCAGGATGTCTTTGGGCTATGTGATGTGTTGATTTTACCACTGCTGCATCGTCTGCCGACACTAGGCATACATCTGCCCACACATTTGTGCCAGCCACTGCTGGCGTATCAGGCACGACTGTCTGTGAGAAGTAGCTTTCAAAATACGTTAGTGCCCCCTACCCCCTACCTTCATGAACATTTTTAATCTTATCTCATAAGACCTTTTAAATTAACAAGCAACACAAGGACACGCCATGCTCGCTCCAAAACGCCCCTACTTCATCCGTGCCATGCATGAATGGCTTACTGATAATGGCTTTACCCCCTATCTGATGGTGGATGCCACCCATGTTGGGCTACTTGCCCCCACCGAATACGCCCAAAACGGCAAATTGGTGCTTGCCATCTCTTATCAAGCCACCAACAATCTGCTGATTGATAATCACGGATTGTCCTTTCAAGGACGCTTTGGCGGTGTCTCAAAAGACATTTGGGTGCCGATGCAGGCAGTGGTAGGGATTTACGCCAAAGAAGAACCGAGTGAAGCTTGGTTCTTTGACCCCTCTGAGTACGATGGTTATACGCCGCCTGACGATGAAGATGATGGTGATGATGGCGATGATGAACCTCCCAAAAAAGGTGGGCATTTGAAATTTGTGTGATGTCATTGCCCTAAATAGGGGCGGTATTAATCGCCCCTATTGTTATTTATTCCAACGCCCAATCTCTGATATTTTTTGCTCTTTTGATGATGAAATAACACATGCCGAGCAACACGAGCACAATCACGCCCACAAAAATAGCGACATCAATACTGCCATTATGGATGTATGTCAACATGAATGAAGATAACAATAACGCAATCGGGGACACTACATAAAGCCCAATCCAGCCCATCACACCAATATAATGATGAATCCCTGTTAAACCATAATCCTCCAAATTCGCGTCGGGATTATCTTCTAGTATTGCATAATAAGCCTCTACTTCTTGTTTGGCTTTTTGGTTGGGTATTCTGAACAAATAAACAAAAAACACCATCAGGCAGACAAATACAATTATTGTTAATATATTGGTTGAAGATGATAAAAGAATCATAAGTAAAAGAGTCAGTATCATCAGTCCGACAAATAATATCTGCCATGCCCTACCGCCGCCAGCCACACGAGATTTGATACGCGCCTCTTTTAATTGTTTTTCTCGGAATTTTTGATTAATGCCTTTCTTTTTTAATAATACATTCTCTGTCTCCACTCTTTTATTCATGGATTTTATCGGCATGGCTGATGAGGCGGTCTCTTTATTATTTTTTATGTTTGTAATATTGCCATCCGTTGATTCTTCATCATTATCATGGTGTTTCTTTTTAAATCTGATATTTAAAGGCGTTTTGGTTTTTTCTTTTTTATCCTCCTCTTCTATCTTCTCAATATCACGAATGACCCGTTTACTTAACAAGAAAAGAACCAAAGATGGAATGCCAAACAATATCATCAATGTGATAAAATCCTCTATTTCTTCTTTTCTGTCCTGCTGGAATTTGGCAAGCTGTTCTTTGAACTCATAAATCTTTTTCCCATCCACCTCCATGTCATACAACAAACCATCAGCATATAATACCGTTGCCATTTTGTCTTTATAGGCATACGCTTCTTGGCATTCATCATGACTGTCATCAGAACAATGCAGCTTCACATCACCAATGACAAAATAATGATGCGTTTGAGAATATTTGCCACCGCCTATCTTCACATATTCATATTCGGCAGGCACAGTCTCATGGATGATGGATAATTGTGATTTATCGGTGATTAAGTCATCTTTAAATAATATGCCTGAATGAAATATAAAACTATACACCAAAGCAACAATGGGCGTGATAAAGACGAAGCTGTTATCTTTAATGGGCGGATTTTGGTAGTGATAAACCGCAGATAAAATCATCACTGATGCAATAATCATCATAATGATCTTAAAAAATCCCAATAACCAAAACCCGAAAATCAGCAATAACGACCACACCACCACATTTAACCAAAAGAACATGGTTGGTGTGACGCCATCGGCAGTATTAAGCAATTCTTGTATTAGTGCATTTATCTGTTGCATGGATTCCCCCCAAAATTACGCCATTATAACCGATTTATTCATGGTTTTATCACGGCTTTTAGGCTATAATAACGCCCATTTATCCAAATTTTTATCCTGTTAAATTTTTAAAAGGTACATCATGACAAAACGCCAAATTCTCGTGACTAACGCCCTACCCTATGCCAACGGATCCATTCATCTAGGACATCTTTTGGGGTACATCCAAGCTGACATTTGGGTGCGTGCCATGCGTGCGATGGGACACGATGTGATTTATGTCTGTGCCGATGATGCCCACGGAACAGCCATCATGCTTCGTGCCGAGGCGAACAACATCACCCCCGAAGAGCTGATTGGCAGTGTGCAAATAGAGCATGAGCAGGATTTTGCTCGTTTTAGCGTGTCCTTTGATCATTATGACAGCACACACTCGGACACCAACCGCAAACGCTCTGAGGAAATTTATCTTGCCAATCATCAGGCAGGCAACATCGCCATTCGCCCTGTGACGCAGTTTTTTGATCCCAAAAAACAGATGTTTTTATCCGACCGTTTCATCAAGGGCACTTGCCCAAAATGCAAATCGGACGATCAATATGGCGACTCATGCGAGGTGTGCGGCACGACCTATAACGCCACCGAACTCATCAATCCCCGCTCTGCCCTAAGTGGGGCAACACCCATCCAAAAATCCTCTGACCACTACTTTTTTAAACTGCCCAATTTCACCCAATTTCTCCAACAATGGACGCGAGACGAGGGGCGACTGCCTACCTCGATTGCCAACAAGCTAGATGAATGGTTTGACGCAGGTCTAAATGACTGGGACATCAGCCGAGATGCCCCTTATTTTGGCTTTAAGATTCCAGACACGGATGACAAATACTTTTATGTCTGGGTGGATGCCCCCATTGGCTACATGGCAAGCTTTGAAAACTATCTAAGCCGCCACCGCCCCGACGTCAGTTTTGATGAGTATTGGGAGACTGACAGCACGGCTGAGGTGTATCATTTTATCGGTAAAGACATCGTCTATTTTCACGCACTGTTTTGGCCGGCCATGCTCACTGGGGCAAATTACCGCACGCCCACCTCTTTATTTGTCAATGGCTTTTTGACTGTGAATGGTGAGAAAATGAGCAAATCTCGTGGCACTTTCATCAAAGCCGAAACTTATTTTAAGCACCTAAATCCTGAATATCTACGTTACTACTTTGCCACCAAACTCTCTGATAAAGTAGAAGATTCCGACTTAAATCTAGACGATTTTGTCGCCAAGGTCAATGCTGATTTGGTGGGTAAAGTGGTCAATATCGCCAGTCGCTGTGCCAAATTCATCAATACTCAGTTTGACAATCAGCTCTCTGCCAAGTGCAGCGAACCCGACCTTGTCAATGAATTCATCAAAGCAGGCGATGGCATCATTCATCACTATGAAAAACGTGAATTTAGCACCGCCATTCGTGACATCATGGCACTGGCCGACCTTGCCAATCAGTACATTGATGACAAAAAACCATGGGCACTTGCCAAAGAAAACCCAAGCAGCCAAGAAATCCAAGACATCTGCTCGGTGGGGCTAAACCTATTTCATAAAATCATGGTCTATCTGTCGCCTGTCGTTCCGACTTTGGCAGAGCAGTCAAAAGCCTTTTTAAATGTCAGCAATTTTAATTTTGATGCCCGTTTTGAGGTGCTAACGCACACCATCAACGAATTTATGCCACTCATGCAACGCGTTGACCCCAAAAAAGTCCAAGCCATGATTGAAGATTCCAAAGAAAACCTAAAACCCACCGAGACCACACAAAACACAACCGAGACCAAAACCACAGACGACACCAACGCCCAATTCATCGGCATTGATGATTTTGCCAAGGTGCAAATGAAGGTCGCCAAAGTGCTAGAATGCCGTGCTGTTGAAGGGGCGGATAAGTTATTACAATTTAGCTTAGATGTAGGCGAGGACAAGCCTAGAAATGTATTTAGTGGCATCGCCAAGTTTTATAAGCCCGAAGAGCTCCAAGGCAAAACCGTGATTTGCGTGACCAATCTTGCACCACGCAAGATGAAGTTTGGTGTGTCAGAAGGCATGATTCTATCAGCAGAAAAAGACGGTCAATTAACCGTGGTTTTATTGCCTGATGGCATGACAGCAGGGGCAATCTTGGCATGAACCAAAGACTCATAGATTGCCATGATGCATCATCACGACAATCTTATGAAACATGGAAAATAACATGTTGACAAACATTGCTGTTTTGATTGACGCAGATAACATCGGCAGTCAAAAAATTGATTGGGTGTTTGATAAAATCAGCACACTAGGCAGCCTCACCACGAAACGCATTTATGGGGATTTTACCAAACCCCATCTGTCTTCGTGGGAGGATTTTATCTTAAAATACGCCATTGAGAAAAAGCACCAAACCAGTTATAGCACGGGCAAAAATTCCAGCGACATCGCTCTGACGATAGATGCCATGGATTTATTGCATTCTGGTAAACATGACGCGTTTTGTATCGTCTCATCTGACAGTGATTTTATTGGTCTGTCTTTGCGGTTAAGACGCCATCACATTCAAGTTTTCGGGTTTGGCAATGCCAACACCATCAAAGAGTTTCGCCAAGTTTGCTCGCAGTTTTTTGAAATTCCAAGCGACACCAATCCTACTCAAACCCAAAAACCCAAGCCGACCACCGATAAAAAGCCCATAAAGAAACACACCGCCAATGAGTTAAAAGGCAACACCAAATTATTAAACGCCCTGCGTGAAAGCATCAAGAACAACAAGCCTGATGGTAATGGCTGGGTAAATTATGCCGTCTTTTCGTCTTACATCCAAAAGAACCATCCGACCATCAAGCCTGAAAATTATGGCTATGGCAAACTTTACGAAATGATTGACGTCATTGACCTATTTGAAGCCAAAAAAGAGCATTCCACCATTTTTATCAGGCTAAAACCCACTCAAAGCAATCAAGCCGCCAATAAAAAAACATGGTCGGCAGACGAAATCAAACAAAATACCCCGCTTATCCATGCCCTACAAGACAGTATCCACCAAAACCTAAACAATGGCTGGACAAATTTCTCTATCTTTGCTCAGCACATGAACGAGCATTACCCCGCCATCAAACCAAAAAATTACGGCTATGGCAAATGGCGGACGTTAATCAGCCAGATTGATTTGTTTGAAATAAAGCAAATCAACAAAACCACGTTATGTATTCGTGAAAAATCCCCTCATCAGCCGCCCATCACAAAAACAATTAATAACCAAAAACTGCTTGATGATATCCTGCACATCATCAATGACAATACGTTAAGACAAGATGAGTGGGTGCATATTGGCTATTTGGGCAGCCAACTAAAAAACAAGGGCTATGACCCAAAAGAGTTTGGCAAAAAGAGCTTTACTACATTATTATCAAGCCTTCAAGGCATTGACAGCAAAACCGTTGATGGCGGTTATTATTACACACTCACTGATAAATCAAACATCAAACCCATTAACTCCGAGACATCACCATCAAAACCCAAAACAAAGAGTCCAATGGATTTTAAAACCACCTCTTTATATCACATCTTATTTAGAAATAAAGACAAGCTCAACGCCAAAATCAAAGAACTCATCGCAAAAAATCACGAGTTGAACGTGTTTGATTTTTGGGAGCTTTTGAGTAAAAATCTGACAGAAAAAGTGCTATTAGACAACAACCAAAGCTATGATTGTTTTTTACAATTTATTAAAGACAACCTAAACGAGCTGCAACTACTCACCAAAGACAACAAAACCATCTTGGTTGCAAAACAGTCTTATCAAGCATCATGAAAACCTCTCATGCGTAAAATCATCCACCTAGACATGGATGCCTTCTTTGCCAGTGTGGAACAAAGAGACAACCCCGATTATCGTGGCAAACCTCTGGTGGTGGGTGGCGACCCCAATGGGCGTGGCGTGGTGGCGGCAGCAAGCTATGAAATCCGTGCCTTTGGCGTACATTCGGCGATGAGCTGCTATGAGGCGAAAAGACGCTGTCCACACGCCATTTTTGTGCGTCCACGCTTTGAAGTTTATCGCACCATCAGTAGCCAAATTCGTGAAATCATGGGTAGACTGACCGATTTGGTTGAGCCCTTATCCCTAGATGAGGCATACTTGGATGTCACAGGTCAGCCTCACTTTGGCGGTTCGGCAACCTTGATGGCGAATTGGCTACGCCAAACCATCTATGATGAAACCGCTCTTAGTGCCTCCGCTGGCGTCTCTTTTAATAAGATGCTTGCCAAAATCGCAAGCGACATCAACAAACCAAATGGCATCGCCGTCATCACGCCTGACATGGCAGACGAGTTTCTGGCAGAGCTTCCCATTCGCCGATTTTTTGGTATCGGAAAAGCCAGTGCCAAACGCCTGCATGAGCTCGGTGTCAATACAGGAGGAGAGCTTCGCTCATTACCTCTTTCTACCTTGATTGAAGTGTTTGGCAATAAACGCGGACAATTTTATCATGACATCGCTCATGGCAGAGATGAGCGAGCAGTCAAACCTCAACGTGTTCGCAAATCTGTCGGCACAGAGATTACTTTTTTGCAGAATTCTAATGATGATGACTTTATTTTGACTCAGATTTTTAGCGAGAACATGAGTGCTTTTGATGATCTTGTCAAACGCCAGCTCAAAGCTCATACCGTCACCCTAAAAATCAAATACAGCGATTTTAGCCAAATCACACGGTCTGTCTCAGTCAAATCCGCCTTTAAGCACAGTGATGCCGTCAAGCCTTATTTGGTGGATTTGTTTCATCATATTCCACGCCATTTGCCCATTCGCTTAGTGGGTGTCACCTTTTCCAATCTTGAATCTGCCGATGATGCCGTAGAGCAGCTTGATTTGTTTGATGGCGAAATTTGACGATGAGCAGACACGCCCAATGAGCATATATCCATATGACATAAAAAACCCTAAAACCAAGGAGTTTTAGGGTTTTGCCAAGCGATTGATGACTTAATTATTCATCATCTTCATTGGCTTTGTTCTCACCATCTTCTGACAAAATCGTAACCAAGATGTCAGCGGTGATGTCATGGTGCAATTGGATGGTCACTTTGTACTCACCCACTTGACGTAATGTACCTTCTGGCAGCTTCACTTCTACGAAGTATCAACGCCAATTGGCTCTTGCCATCAAACAAGCTCGTTATTTGGCACTATTGCCATATACCGACAACCACAAGTAATTAACGGAGACAAATCATGCAAGTTATTCTATTACAGCGTGTCGTTAATCTTGGTAAGCTTGGCGAGACGGTTGATGTTAAGGCGGGTTACGGTCGTAACTACCTAATCCCCCAAGGCAAGGCTCTGCCTGCCAACGAGGCAAACATCGCTAAGTTTGAAGCTCGTCGTGCCCAGCTTGAAGCCGAAGAAGCCAAAGAACTACAAGATGCCCAAAAACGTGCGGACGCTCTGTCTGATGTTAATGTCATCATGCGTGCCAAATCTGGCGACGAAGGCAAGCTGTTCGGTTCTATCGGTACTCGTGACATCGCGGATGGCTTGACCGCTTCTGGATTGCCTTTTGATCGTGCAGAAGTGAATCTGCCAGAAGGTAC
>JBHCFR010000112.1:0-14102 GCA_041801945.1 Moraxella sp.
ACCCCTGTCAACCCCACAAATCCAACACCTACCACACCTGTGGTTGTTGCCACCATTGATGTTGTGAATACTGCCAAAACCATCCAAACACTTGGGCAAGATAGTTTTAGTTTAATGAGCATGCAATCACATGCTCTTAACCGCTTGCAATACAGCTGTGTGAACTATCAAGGGGCGTGTTTTGGCTTACAACAAGATGTGAATATCTCTGATGACATGAATGGGAATAAAAATCGTGATGTTGCTGTTGGGGTTAACTTGGGTTATGGTTTTGGCAATGGTCTATCACTGGGTTTATCACTTGACCATTCCATCAATCGCAAATTACCTGACAGCTATCGTCATAAAGGTGATGATGTGGGTGTTGGGGCAGTGCTACGCTATCAAGCCCCACAAGGCTATTTCACAGAATTGACTGGGGCACATGATAATTATACAGCAACCATCACTCGTCCAACATTAGCCAACACCGAACTTGGGGTTAATGAAGCAGAAATTAAAGGTGTGGCTTATGGTATAAAATTTGGCAAAACTTTTGGAAAAAACCAAAATCATCGCCTGTATATCGGCACAAACCATCAAAACATCAGTCGTGATGCCTATACCGAAAATGACGACACCGCTTTTCCTATCAGCTATGGCAAAATACAGTATAAACACACATCAGCATTACTTGGGGCAAGCACCAAGATACCTTTGACAACCAAGCTGTCTTGGATATCATCTATGCAAGCAGAACATCGTCTATCAGGTGATGACCCTGTGTATCATGCGAGCTTAACAGGGGTAGAAAAATACGATTTTTCTTATGCCATGACTCCTGCCAAAACCCAAGGCTATCTCTCCACTGGCATACAGTATGTCATTGCCCCTAACATGCACCTTGAATTTAGTCCTTATGTCAGCAAAAATGCGACAGGCGAAAATGGCACAGGGGCAGTGTTTAGATTGGGGGGAACATTTTAATCTGTGAGCCCAAACAAAAACCTTGAAAAATCAAGGTTTTTTGTTGGTTTAAATCGGCAGTGCTCCAAAAAGCATTCTGTAACAAAACCAAGCAAGTGGGTAAACACTTTACGGTTTGCATTGGGTGATAACACACGGCTTAGAATCTTTGCTAGGCAAGCATTTAGAGAACCCTGCTATTTTTCCAAAAAGCCAGAAACACCTAAATGCATTTGATTTGGTGTTTCATTATATTAACCATGGGTGAGTTAGTAGCTTTTTGAGCTAGGGTCTTTACTTGTGGTAAATTCTGTGCATCTTTGTACATTTACACCACACTCACCCTAGCATACGCCTTTTTCCCTGCTTGCACCACGACCGTTGACCCTTTTACTGCGGCAAAGTCTGCTCCGACCACAGTGCCATCTACCTTGACCGAGCCGTTTTTTAGAGCGTCTTTGGCTTGTGCTGAGTTTTTGACCAGTCCTGCTTGATTAAGGAGCTCGGCGATGAATAATTTGTCCTGACCGTCCGCCAAATGTAGCGTCACTTCGGGCAAATCAATGGGCAACTCGCCATCGGCTAGGCGATTACCTGCTGAGCGGTGAGCATTTTCGGCACTTTCTTTGTCGTGAAAACGCTCAATCAACTCTAATGCCAAAATTCGCTTCATCTCTTGGGGGTTACGACCCTTTGCCATCTCATCTAGCAAGACATCTACTTCATTCATCGGCTTAAAGCTTAATAGTTCAAAATACCGAGCGATGAGCGTATCGGGCATGGACAGGATTTTCTGGTACATCACGCCAGCAGACTCGTCAATGCCGATGTAGTTACCTAGTGACTTACTCATCTTATTCACGCCATCTAAGCCTTCAAGCAAGGGCATGGTCATACACACCTGAGGGTCTTTATCGTAACGCCCTTGTAGCGTGCGTCCCATCAGTAGGTTAAAGGTCTGATCCGTCCCGCCCAGCTCCACATCAGCATCTAGGGCGATGCTATCGTAACCTTGTACGAGAGGATACAAAAATTCATGAATGGCAATCGGTGTCTGACTGGCATAGCGTTTGGCAAAATCATCACGCTCTAACATCCGAGAGACGGTCACTTGACTGGCAAGGGCAATCATGTCGCCGGCATTCATCTTGGAAAACCACTGGGAGTTAAAGACGATTCGGGTCTTGTCCTTATCTAAAATCTTGAACACCTGCTTGGCATAAGTCTCGGCATTTGCCTTGATTTGCTCTTCGGATAGGGGCGGACGTGTGGCATTTTTACCAGACGGATCGCCAATGCGAGCAGTGTAGTCACCAATCAAAAACAAGACTTCATGTCCAAGCTCTTGAAAGGCTCGAAGTTTATTGAGCACCACCGTATGCCCAAAATGCAAATCAGGTGCGGTTGGATCCATGCCAAGCTTGATACGCAGCGGGCGGCCTAATGCTAATTTTTTTAATAAATCTTCCTCAGAATAAATCTCAACCACGCCACGTTTTAAAAGTTTCAATTGTTCTTGGGCTGGTAAAAAATTGGACATATAACACCTATGTTTTCTCTTAAAAAATTGCACTAGTATAACAAAAATTTGTGGTGTTTTTAAGATATAATAGCGAAATTTAATTTGAAGGAACTTAGCGTGTCTGACTTACAAGAATTGGGCTTAGCGGAACTGGAATTGTCAAACCACCCAGATGGCCTGTTATCTTCTCACCGTTATTTTATTGGCATGATGAGTGGCACCAGTTTGGATGCCTTGGATGCTGTTTTGTGCGACTTTGATGGCGGCTTACCCACCATCATCGCCACGCACAGCCAAAGCTTTCCTGACGAGCTAAGACAGATATTACTTGCTTTATGTACCCCCAGTGGCACGCAGCATCTGGCAACTGGTGAATTTTTGGGATTTAGCGAGTTGGATTTTTGGGGGCTGGCAAGCCGTCTTTATGCAGAACTTGCCAGCGACAGCGTGCACCAATTGCTTGGCAAAACCGCTCTCACCTCTGATGAGATTAGTGCCATTGGCTGCCATGGACAAACCGTACGCCATCGCCCCGAATGGCGATTTAGCTTACAACTGCTTGACCCCAACATCTTAGCGGAACGCACAGGCATTGCGGTGGTGTCCGATTTTAGACGCAGAGACATGGCGGCGGGGGGACAAGGCGCTCCCTTGGTGCCTGCTTTTCATCAGCAGATATTTGGGCTGTCAGATGATACACAAACGGTGATTTTAAATTTGGGTGGTATTGCCAACATCACGGTGCTCGGTGATGACGTGGTGGGCTATGATACAGGGGTAGCAAACCTCTTGATGGATGGCTGGATTCAAAGGCATGAAGGCAAAAGTTATGATAAAAATGGCAACTGGGCAAGGAGCGGTCAAATCCATCCGCCCTTATTAGATAAGCTGATGAGCCATCCTTTTTTGAGTCAGTCTGCCCCCAAATCCACAGGGCGAGAAGCATTTAACTTAGACTGGTTGGATGATGTCTTGGTGGGTTTTGACATTTGTGCTGTGGATGTACAAACCACTTTATGCGAATTTACCGCTTTATCAGCCAGTCGTGAGATTGCCAAATTTGCCAAAACAGATAACGCCCTCTTTGTCTGCGGTGGCGGGGCTTATAATGAGTATCTCTTAGAGAGGCTTGCCCATCACTTGCCCGACTTTACCATCAACACCACAGCCAAAAAAGGCATTGATCCTACTTGGGTGGAGGCGGTGGCGTTCTCATGGCTTGCCCGTCAAAACCTTTTCATGCAAACAGGGAATTTACCTGCGGTCACAGGTGCAGATAAAGGCGTGGTGCTTGGCGTGGTGTGTTTTGGATAACAAAACGTCCAAGGTGGGTCGCCAACGACTGTTATTTTACAAAATCATCAATTTATTTTAGAATATTTCTTTTTATTTTAGAATTTTTTCTTTGGTTTAGAATATTTCTTTGGTAATGTTTTGCACCGCTCTTTCTTATTTGTCCTCATCTGGTTGTTAGTCATCGCTCATGTCCAAATTATCCTTACTCACCCTAGTCATCACTGGCATCTTATGCCAGTCTTGCAGTGCCGAAACCACTGGCAGTGTGTCACAGAAAATCGCCGATTTGGGCGACACCATCACTTATACCGCCACCACTTACAAAAATGATGTGGTGAGTTATGTTGCTCGTCAATCCTCCGATGAGTTTGAGTATCAACCTGACAGTGGTCATCAGGTCGTCGTCAGTGATGAGGTGGTGATTGGTGATGATGATTTATTATCTAGTGCCGACACTGACGCCGATGACGCCTTAAACACGGATGATGATTTCATTAATATCGTGGCTGTTGGCGACATCATGATAGGGTCGTCATTTCCCAATATGAATTTTTTACCGCCAAAAGATGGCAGGGACAGCTTTAAACACGTGAAGCCGTATTTAAAAGGCGATGTGGTATTTGGTAACTTGGAGGGCGTGCTGTTGGACGGTGGTCACTCCACCAAATGCCCAAATACGCCTGCCATAGATCCTGAGACAGGACAGCCCAAGCCCATTACCTGCTACGCCTTTCGCATGCCCACTCGCTACGCCCAAATCATCAAAGATGCTGGCTTTCATGTGCTGAGCCTTGCCAATAATCACACAGGCGACTTTGGCGATGCTGGACGAGTGAGCACCAAACAGACCCTAAGCGATGTTGGCATCTACTATGCTGGACTGACCAGTAAGCCCACCACCACTTTTTCAAAAAATGGCGTCAAGTATGGCATGGTGGCATTTGCACCCAATATTGGCACGCTGTCCATCCATGATTTGACGCTTGCCAAAAAATACGTCAGGGAGCTGGACAAGAAAGTGGACATCGTGATTGTCTCTTTTCACGGCGGTGCAGAAGGTGCCAATCATGTGCGTGTGCCAAAAACCACCGAAATGTATCTCAACGAAAATCGTGGCGATGTCTATCGGTTCTCTCACAGCTTGATTGATGTGGGGGCAGATATTGTCATCGGTCATGGCCCTCACGTCACCCGAGCGGTGGAGGTGTATAAGGACAGATTTATCGCGTATAGTTTGGGTAATTTTAATACCTATGGGGCATTTAATGTGCGTGGGTTAAACGGCATCGCCCCCATCGTGAATGTGACGTTAAAGAAAAATGGTGAGTTCGTCTCTGCTGATGTCGTCTCCACTTATCAAACCAAAGAGCATGGACTGATGATTGACAAACAACATCGGGCATTTGCAGAATTAAAACGCTTGACACAGCTGGATTTCCCAAACAGCGGTCTGATATTTAGCAACAACAAAATCACGCGTCAGAAATAAATTTGCCATCGCGATAACCTAGGCGATGTATTGTCAGTATGCTCTATTAGACCCCACATAAAAACGGATGCCACTGGTGCATCCGTTTTTGTTTTATTGTCGTCTTTGCAATAAATAAATCCCCGCCACGGCACTGATGATGATGGGCAACACTGCCATCAGCAGCGGCGAAATGCCCGTCGCCAGTGCCACAAATCCTGTCAAATCGGTCAAATAACTAAACAAAAGTCCTGTCAATAACGCCATGACAATCCGAAGTCCGAGCCCCTGAGAGCGAAGTGACCCAAAAACAAAGGACGAGGCGACGAGCACCAAGGAGAGCACCGCAAAAGGCGACAGCAGTTTTTGCCAAAAGGCAAGTTCGTGACGCAGTGAGCGTTTGCCTTGGTGTTCCATCAACTGATGATGAGCATATAGATCGGTCAAGGACAAATCCTCAGCCTCTTTGGTCAGCAGGTGTACGTCGCTGGGGGCGATGGGCAGTGTGAGTCTTTTATGAGCATCAAAGGTACGCACAACGCCTGCCTTATCCACACTCAGCTGTGCCACATCCGTCAGTTGCCATTCATAGCCTGTATCTAGACGCTGATAAAACACGCCACTTTCTGCTCGGGTCGCCCCTGTCAAATTGGCATTTTTATCCAAATAATAGCGTTTGGTCGCCCCAAGTTTGCCGTCTGAGTCGGCATAACTGATGTAGACGATTTCTTGACCCTCTGTCGTCTGATTGACCGACCAATAGCCATTGACCGTAAAAAGCTTGTCTTGGGTAGTAGGAGAGACGATTTGTGCCGCCTTGATGTTGGTGGTTGGCAGGACAAATTGATTGACTGCCAAAGACAGTAGCACAAACAAGAACGCAGGCAGCATCGCAAAACCAATGATACGATAAATGCTCACCCCGCCTGCGCGCATGACCACAAGCTCACTATTACCCGCCAATAACCCAAGACCGATGACCGCTCCCAACAGTGCCCCCGTAGGAATGAACTGCACCAAAAAATAAGGCGAGCGATATAGGATAAACCGCAAAGCATCCCAATAAGTGTAAGTCTCTGATAGATTTTCTAGCTCGGACAAATAAGCAAAGATGACTTGCAATAGCCACAGCCCTGCCACCGCACCTAGCATGGCAAAGAGGGCAAAGCGAATCACATAACGAGGCAATATCCATGCCTTCATATGACCCCCTGCTGCTCTGCTTGACGAAGTCGCATTTTTGCCATCAGCCAAGGATGATAATTAAGATACAGGGCAAATAGCACGAACAGTATGACGATGATAGGATATATAAAGACATCCATCTTGCCTTTGGCGATGGTTTCCTTTAAAGAGATGAGAATCAAGGCATTTGCCACAAAGATAAAAATCGCAGGAATGAGTCTTAGCCATCTGCCTTGGCGAGGTCGCACGGTGGCAAGAGGTGTCGCAAGCAGGACGGCAATCATCATCAAAAACGGCAAAGAAAAACGATAGCCGAGCTCAGCACGCACTTCGTTTGGGCTAAATGTGCTGTTTTTCAACACAATCTCACCTTGCTGTGTCAGCGATGTCATCAGCTCAGCTGTGCCAATACCCTCTATCTTCATCGGGCGACCCTGACTGCCATCTTTGCCCGTTAGATGAATGCGATAACGCCCAAAGCCAATCTGGCTATACTGACGACTGGCAGTATCCACCTCATAACGCCGCCCTTCATGTAAGTCCAGCACGACCGAACCGTCTTGACTGCTAGTGGCAACTTGGGTGGCAGATTTTGCAAAAATAATGGTGTCTTTATCGGACAACAGCTCGCTGGGAATCCGACGAGTATCTAAATTACCAGCATGAGGATGAGTGTCATCAATGACAGTCTGTGAAGTGGGCAGATTTTGATGGTTGTTTTTGCTGTCATTCATCTGAATCACAATCACATCTCTTAAAAACTCACGGTCATCACCCACCTCACCCACATATAAATGATAGTCGCCGCTGCTGATGAACTCTTTGGTGCGAATCAAATCAAACACCTCCACCACCGACTGTTCTTGCCAAATGTTGGTTGCCTTTGCAACACCCCACGGTTTGGCAATGAGCGTAATAAACCCTTGTAGCACAAAAAAAACAACAATCAGTGGTAAAATTCGTCTTGATACCGCCCCACGACTGACGCCTGCCGCAGTTAAGATGGACATTTCATGGTCAGCATACATACGCCCAAAAACAAGCATGAGACCAATAAAAAAAGACAAAGGAAAAATGAGCTCTAAAAAATAAGGCAAATTATAGCCAATGAGCGTCCATAACACCCCAACATCCAGCCCACCCTCGGCAGCAATGCCAAAATAACGAATGAGTCGTCCGCCAAGCAACATCACCACCAAAAACCCCAAAACAAGGGTGGTGGTCGTGGCGACTTGGCGTATCATATAACGGCGTAAAATCACAAACCCATGTTCCAACATAAAAAGATTTATTATAACAAATTCTTAGGGTGTGTTGAACTTTTATATTGATGGGCAAAATAAGGCAAATCATCCATGCTGCTAAAAGAACACTTTACAGCTCACACCAAAATAAATGGCCTTTTCAATGACGATTAAGCCCAATCAAGTCGCTCAATCAAGTCGCTCAATCAAGTCGCTCAATCAAGCCTAAGAGACATGATAAATGCCAGATGCATCCTAGCATTTTAAAAATTAAAAAACCAAAAATGAGTACACCCCAAAAATGCCTGTCTTTGGGGCGTACTCATCATCAGATGCTTGTGGTGATAATGTTAGAGTGTGCGAGCCACTTCATGGATTTCAAAGACTTCAATCTTATCGCCGACAGCAACCTCGTAGCCTTTGACCGCCAAGCCACATTCCATGCCTGCCTTGACTTCATTGACATCATCTTTGTAGCGACGCAGGGATTGCAGCTGTCCTGTAAAGATGACCTTATCATCACGCAAAACACGGATGGGTTTGTTGCGATGAATGGTGCCTTCTTGCACCATGCAGCCTGCCGCTGCACCAAATTTACTAGAACGGAAGACTTCACGCACCTCGGCGATACCCAAGATTTGTTCACGATGTTCAGGAGCAAGCATGCCGCTCATTGCCGCTTTAACATCATCAATCAAACCATAAATCACGCTATAATAACGAATGTCTAGACCCGCCTCGTCAGCTTTACGCTTGCCTGCATTGTCAGCACGCACGTTAAAGCCAAGCAGTACCGCCTCGCTAGACTCCGCCAAAATGACGTCGGATTCGGTAATCGCACCCACGCCAGAACTGATGACTCGCACTTTGACTTCATCGGTTGATAGCTCATCTAAGGCAACAAGTAATGCCTCCAACGAACCTCTGACGTCCGTTTTTAGAATCAGATTTAGGGTCTTAGCCTCGCTGCCCATGTTGGCAAACATGTTTTCAAGACGCATTTTGTTTTGGCGTTCCATCAGGCGTTCACGCTCACGTGCGATCCGAAAATCAGCGACTTCACGAGCTTTCTTCTCATCAGACACCACCAAAAACTCAGATCCCGCCATGGGAGCATCAGGTAGACCCAAAATCTCCACAGGAATAGAAGGTCCTGCCAAGGTGATGCGTTCGCCATTCTCATCCGTCATGGCACGCACTTTACCATAAAATTCACCTGCCAGTACCAAATCGCCCTGTTTTAGTGTGCCTTTTTTGACCAGTAGGCTTGCCACCGCACCACGCCCTTTATCTAGGCGAGATTCAATGACAACCCCCTGAGCCGCCCCATCCACAGGAGCGACCAACTCCATGATTTCAGCTTGAATGCTGATGGTTTCTAGTAGCTCATCAATCCCCATGCCAGTTTTGGCAGAGACTTTCACCAGCGAAGTGTCTCCACCCCATGCATCAGTGATGACTTCTTTGACAGACAGCTCGTTTAATACACGCTCTGGGTCAATGGTGTCTTTGTCCATTTTATTCATGGCGATGATGATAGGAACCCCTGCGGCACGGGCATGATCAATCGCCTCTTCGGTTTGAGGCATGACGCCATCATCAGCCGCCACAACGATGACCACGATGTCTGTTGCTTGTGCACCACGAGAACGCATCGCAGTAAAAGCGGCGTGACCGGGCGTATCCAAGAAAGTGATGACGCCGCGGTCAGTCTCCACATGATACGCACCGATGTGCTGTGTGATGCCCCCTGCCTCACCGCTTGCCACCTTGGTTTCGCGAATCTTATCAAGCAAAGAAGTCTTACCATGATCCACGTGTCCCATGATGGTCACCACAGGAGGTCGGGTTTGGACGTTGCCCTGTCTTTCGTTTGCCGCCTCTTGTAAGTCATCTTCTAGCTGAGTGTCACTCACGGCGATGAAATTATGCCCAAACTCCTCAACAACCAACGCTGCCGTCATTTGGTCAATCACGTCTGACTCACGCACCATTTCACCCATTTTCATCAGCGATTTGATGACTTCACGTACCTTGACCGCCATTTTTTGAGCCAAATCAGAGACGACAATCTCCTCGCCCACTTCTACATCATGGATGATTTTCTCCACTGGCATCTCAAACTTGTGCTTGCCAGCCTGTGATGATTTTAAGCCGCGTGATTTGGGTTTGATTTCAAGCTCTTCTCTGCCTTTTTTCTTACCTGTTTTTGAGCGGCTGACATTGGCACCTGTGCCACGTTTAATCTCGCGACGCTCTTTTTCAAAGGACTCTTCTAGTGCCGCCCCAACCAAACCTGCTGCCAGCGGCTCATCCTTACGCACCACCGCACTTGGCACGTCCTCTTTATCGCTATAACGATTTGCCATCTCTTTCATTTGTTCAAGCGTT
This sequence comes from Moraxella sp., assembly GCA_041801945.1. Taxonomy (GTDB): domain Bacteria; phylum Pseudomonadota; class Gammaproteobacteria; order Pseudomonadales; family Moraxellaceae; genus Moraxella. The sequence continues at coordinate 10,052 of JBHCFR010000112.1, forward strand.
CGTTTTTGGGCTTCTTCGGCAGCTTTGCGACGGGTTTCGGCTTCAATTTCACGCAATTTTTGCTCTTCTGCCTCACGTGCTAGGCGATGCTCACGCTCTTCATCCGTCTCGCTCTTGGTGGGTTTGGGTGGTTGTTTTTTGGCTTTGTCGTTTTTGGTTTCTTTTTTATCGCTCTTCGCCTTATCAGCATCCATCTTCACCGCTGATTTGGCTTTTTCTTTGCCATGAGCTGCCTTGACCGCTTGGGTATCCGTGCCGCCCTCTTTGGGAGCTTCATCTTTTTTGGTTTTTTTGACGACCACAGAGGTGCTTGCTTTGGACTCATCGCCGCCTGATTCACCCAGATTGGCACGCATGGCAGCCAAAGTCGCCTCTTGACGTTTGGTCGCCTCTTCTTTGATACGTTCCTCGTTTTGCTTGGCTTCTAAGGCAGCAATCGCTTTGGCTCGCTCCGCTTCTCGTTCTTGTTGAACTTTGGCTTGTTCGGCACTTAAATCAGGTTTTTGAATGTCAAATTGTTTTTTCTTGGCACGCACCACATTGATGTTTTGAGCCTTCCCTGTGGTGGTGGTGATTTTTTTGGTGGTGGTGGTTTTTTGGGTCATGCCGATACGAGTTTTTTGGGCTTGACCATGACTCTGCTTCAAAAATGCCACCAGTGCCGCCTGCTCATCAGTGGAGACAGAATCCTCTTCTCCACGAGCAGATAGGCCTGCTTCTTTTAACTGCTTTAAAAGTACATCGGTGCTAATTTTTGAATCTTTTGCTAATTCTTTTACGGTTTTTGCTGCCATTGGTTTACCTAGTTTTGTTTTGTCTTAAAAGCGGCACAGTCTATCATGCCTTACCTTGTGAATTTGGAAAATGGGCTTAATATCGCCTGATCATTTGCCCTAAGACCATCCAAGGATGATTGAATATTAAGCCCTTTTGTTGTTGTCTTGCCAAATTCTTCCAAACAAAATTTGGCAATCAGTCTTGCGTACTCATGGATGTACGCTCCACAGCACACCCATGATTATTCAAACCATGATTGGCGTGCTGCCATAATGAGCTTGCCCGCGAGCTCACTGCCCATGCCCTCAATCTCTTCAATATCAAACACAGCCTGTTCAGCTAGGTCATCTAAGGTGATGATGTCATTTTCTGCCAGCTTATAAGCGATGGCAGGGGTCATGCCTTCTAGGGCAAGAAGTTCGCTGCTTGGCTCTTTGATGCTTTGTTGTTTGATGAGTTCATCATTGATGATCACCTCTTTGGCACGCTCTTGGATGGCAGCAATGGTCTCATCATCTAACCCCTCAATGTCATAGAAAGTCTCAGCAGGCACATAAGCCACCTCTTCAATGGTGGTAAAGCCAACCTGTGCCAACGCCTCCGCCAAATCTCTGTCCACTTCCAAGCGATCGTAGAACAACGTGATGATGACCTCGGACTCAGTTTTTTGGCGTTCTAAGTACTCAGACTCCAACATCATGTTTAGCTTGTAACCTGTCAAATCAGACGCCAGACGGACGTTTTGCCCTTGTGAGCCAATGGCTCGTGCCAGCTGGTCATTGGCGGCAAAGATGATGTCAGCGGTTTGGTTATCCTCATCTAAGACGATGCTAGATACATCGGCAGGCTCCAAGGAACTGATGATGTATTGGGCAGGATCATCGCTCCAAACCACCACGTCTATCCGCTCACCGTCCAACTCTTGTTGCACCGCTTGAATGCGTGTACCACGCATGCCAATACATGCCCCCACAGGATCAATGCGGCTGTCACTGGTCTTAACCGATATTTTAGCACGCAGCCCCGGCAAGCGAGCGACATCACGAATCTCAATAATTCCCTCGCCAATCTCTGGCACCTCTTTGGTCATTAGGGCAATCAGCATGTCATTGCTCGTGCGTGACAGCACAAGTTGTGAGCCACGCCCATCCCGATTCACTTTGGTCAGCAGTGCTGTCACACGATTTTTGGGACGCAGCATTTCTCTGGGCAGGGTTTGATCTTTGGCAAGATAGCCCTCCGCCCCATCGCCAAGATCAATGACATAACCATCACGGCTTGCCTTTTTGACTTCACCTGTGATGAGCTCGCCCACACGTGCCTCAAAAGCATCGGCGATGAGTGCCCGCTCAGCTTCACGAATTTTTTGGATGATAACTTGCTTGGCCTGTGTTGCGGCGATGCGTCCAAACTCAATGGACTCAATTTGCTCTTCAACGATGTCGCCAATTTGGTATTGATTTTCATCCAAATCACTGATGGCAAGCTGGCAAGCTGGCATTTCATGGTCTTCATCTGCCACCACTGTCCAATAGCGATAAGTGTCATAATCGCCTGTTTTTCGGTCAATGGCGACACGTAAGGCCACCTCAGGTTGGTCGGTGTAGACTTTTTTCTTGGTTGAGAAAACCAGTGCTTGCTCAATCGCCTGAAAAATATCATCAGGATCAAGTCCTTTTTCATTACTGACGGTCTCAACAACGGTCAAAATCTCACGGCTCATTGCTTATCCTTAGAATTGGTTAAATCAGAAATACATGGTTTAAGGCAGTGTCTGTCTATTCATCTTACAAAATAAATATGACAGTCAAGTACTCAAACCACAGCTGGGTCATCTGTCTTGATAGATTAAATTGGCTTTGTCCACATTATCAAAGGCAATGTCAAATTCTAGCTTATCCTCGGTCAAAACCTTCATGCTCACATCACCAACCTCCATCAAACGCCCTACCACTTTGCGACGCTTAATCTCGCCTTGACCGACAGCATGAATGAGCCGCAGACTAATAATCTCACCCACAAACAAAGCCACCTGCTCTGGGGTAAAGAGCGGGCGATCAAATCCAGGGCTTGATACTTCAAGCACATATTCGCCTGCAATCGGATCATGCACATCCAACACGCCTGAGACCTGATGATTGACTGCTGAGCAGTCATCAATGGTGATGTGCTCACCACGCACCCGTGCCTCCTCCTGCACTTCAATATAAATACGAAGCAGCGACTTACGTCCTTGTGGCATAAATTCAATTCCCCAAAGTGCCACACCACAGGCATGGACAGCGGGCGTGATGATTTGAGTCAGTTCAGCAATTTTGCTAGATGGTTTCATTTTAGCTTAGCTAATCCTATGTTAGAACACAATTTTATGGATTGACAAATTGCAAATACAAAAAAACCCACAAAACATTGGTGGGCTTAAAATACTTTGCTCGCCGATACCTTAGCCATTTACCAAACTGTGGTCATCAATATGGATAAGGCACCTTATTTTAGAATCTGCCAATCTAAGTTGAGATAACAGATAAGATAAGGATTTGATAAAGTGGTAGCGGGGGATGGATATGAACGAACGACCTTCGGGTTATGAGCCCGACGTGCTACCAGACTGCTCCACCCCGCATCAATTTAGACCGCTATTATAACAGATGATTTTATTTTGTCAAGAGCGATTTTATAAATTTTAAATGGCAATAAAAAAATCCCTATCGGGACACTATTTTGGTGCAAATTTGGTGCGAACGGAGGGACTTGAACCCTCACGCCGTGAAGCACTACCCCCTCAAGATAGCGTGTCTACCAATTCCACCACGTTCGCAAGTGGGGTGCATTATAGCCCAAACTTGGCTAACTTTCAAGTATTTTTTGTAGCTCGGCTAAGGGTGTATTTTTACCAAAATGCACCTCTATGGTCAATTTTGGCACATCACCCAGTATTTCATGGCAAGACTGCACCACTCGCTTGGCGGTGAGCCATTGCACTGCTTCACCGTCTGTCTTAACCCCTTCTTTGACGATGAGTGCCGAACCCAAGAGTGATACACGCCTAACTCCCCGATATCTCATGAGTTCATAAATTTGCGGTTTAAGGTGGGACAGGCACTGCTGAAATAATCGCACGCTGATCGGATGCTCTGGGGATTTTTGTGCAATCAGACTGCCGACATACTCTGCACTGCTTGTCTGCACGCCAAGGCCTGTGGTTTGTTTGGTTAGGCGATAAACCAATGCTTGACCAAGCAGTAATTCGCCAGCCATTGCTTTATGATGATAA
>JBHCFR010000113.1:0-11140 GCA_041801945.1 Moraxella sp.
CTGTATCATTTTCGTGATGGCGACAGTAACATGAGAAGCGTCTGGCTATGCTCTCGCAATGATGCCATTGGTAATGTGGCGGTGATTGCAGCGGGTGTGGCGGTGTATTTTAGCCAGTCCAAATACCCTGATTTGATGGTGGCGTTCGTCTTGGCAAGTCTGGCACTCTCTGCCAGTTATGCCATCATCAAGCAAGCACTGGGCGAGTTAAGGGCAGTCTAAGCAGCACAGGCAAACCGCTAACGTCAAGATAAACCCATTGACAAACCACATCGGACACGCCCTAATGCACCCAAACATCACCGCATGGGATTGCCAGATTGGGTTGTCAAATTAGATTTCCAAAAATGATAAGAGATTGCTAACATAACAGGATATACTTTCATCAGGTAAGGCTTATGTATTTTGAATATGGCGAACAAGAATTGGCTTATCTAAAATCCAAAGATAAAAAATTAGCGGCAGCGATTGAGCGAATCGGACATATTAAACGCCCCATTGATGATGATTTATTTACATCCGTTGTCTATAACATCATCGGACAACAGATTTCCACACGAGCACAGGCAACCATTTGCCAAAGACTAGACGAGAAAATCACGCCCATGAACGCTGAGAATCTGTTGGCATTGGACAAAGACGAGTTGCAATCCATCGGCATCAGTTATAGAAAAGCCGACTATATTTTGGATTTTGCCGATAAAGTTCACGCTGGCACGTTTGATATAAACGCACTACACACCATGAGCGATGATGAAGTGATTCACGCCTTATCCGCCCTAAAAGGCATTGGCGTGTGGACGGCAGAGATGCTCATGCTATTTTGTATGCAACGCCCTGATGTGGTGAGTTTTGGTGATTTGGCGATTTTACGTGGTATGCGTATGCTGTATCGGCACAGAACCATAGATAAGGCGAAATTTGAACGTTATCGCAAACGCTATTCGCCTTATGGCTCGGTGGCAAGTTTATACCTATGGGCAATCGCAGGCGGAGCAATCCCCGAGCTCACCGACCCTGCCTCTGTGAGAAAAAGATGATGGCTAAATAAGGTGGCTGATTAACGCCTTTACCGCCCTGCCGCCTTATCGCCACGCAAGGTCATGACCACACTGTGAGCCACGGCAACGGTTTTGCCGTCTTCGTTCGTGATTTCACATTGATAATGTGAGATGGTGCGACCTTGATGGGTTGCCCACGCCCGAGCGGTGAGTCTGGATTTCCATACAGGACGCAAAAAATTGATGCGTAAATCAATGCTGGTAAAACTCTCACCTTCTTGCATCAGCGTAGAATGTGCCGTGCCGATGGTGGCGTCAGCCAATTCGCTAAGCATTCCGCCATGTACCGTGCCTTGTTGGTTGCCGTGAATGGCGGCATCGGCATCAAACTCTACTGTCGCTTCGCCTGCACCAATGGCGGTTATGCGAAAGCCGAGCAGCTCTGATACCGCAGTCGGATAACGCATATGAATGGATTCATCGCCTGTCAGTTGTCCCGCTAATTGACGCTGTAAATAATCAAGCACGGGTAAATGTTTGGTAGTCATAATAAACTCCTTGATGACCAAATGTGAAAGTTAAAGTTAAAAATTCATCTTAAAAACAGCTATAAAATCCGCGACATCAATTGCAAACCTAAAAGTATTAAAAACACCATAAAGCATTTTTTAAACATCGCAGGGCTGATTTTATGGCGGATTTTTGTGCCAATCATCATGCCAAGCAAAGCAGGAATCACACACACGATGGATAAGCCAAGCTGACTGACCGCAAATGCGCCATTTACCCACAAGCCCATACTTAATGCCAAGGTAGAAATGGTAAACGACAAACCAAGCACTTGAACCAATTCATCTTTTTGCAAACCGAGCGAGCCAAAATACGGCACAGCAGGCATGACAAACACGCCCGTTAGCCCTGTTACAATTCCTGTAATGCCACCTACCACAGGCGATAAACCTTTTTCTAAACGGCTTGGAATACGGACACTTGGAGCGATTAAGGCATAACCTGCATACACCACCAACGCCAAGCCCAAACCAAACGCCGACCATTTTGGATTTACCGAGACCAAAAACTTACTGCCTGCCACCGTGCCCGCGGTAATCATGACAAACATCAACCAAAAACGGTGTAATAATTGTCCTAATAAACCGCCTGTTACCGCCTGCCATACATTGGTTATCATAGACGGAATAATCAGCAAACTCGCCCCAAACGCAGGGGGCATGACCAAGCCCAATAACCCCATGGCAACGGTTGGTAAGCCCATACCCGTTACGCCTTTGACCGTGCCAGCCAGCAAAAATACGACAAAAATCATGCCATAAAGTAGGATATTGTCGTTCATGATGATTTTGCTTTTAGTGAAAAGATGGTATATTAAACCATGGTGATGACTTCGTTACAATGCGGAATATACCCAGTAGATTTCGTTCAATACGAAGGATATTAATTAAGGAGTGAGTAATGCGATTTGATGTTGCTGATTTACGGTTATTTTTGGCAATTAGTGAGATGGGAAGTATCAGCAAAGGGGCAGAAAAGGTTAATTTATCTTTAACGTCTGCCAGTGAGCGGCTTGGGCGTATGGAGAGTGATGCAGGCGTGGCGTTGTTTGTTCGTAAACCCCGTGGCGTGGTGATGACCGAAGCGGGCGAAGCGGTGTTGCATCATGCACGAATCATTGTGGGACAACATCAATTATTAAGACAGGAACTAGCGGATTTTGCTCGTGGGGCGGTCGGTACTTTGACCTTATATGCCAATGCGTCCGCCATGCACCATTATTTGCCGTATCAGCTTTCAAGCTGGCTAAACGAACGCCCCAATTTGCATATTGAATTAAAAGAGCGTTCTAGTGATGAAATTGTGCAAGCAGTACGGTTGGGACTTGTACAAGCGGGCATTATTGCCAGTCATACCTTTGTGGGTGATGTGCCGTGTTTTCCCCTTAGCAATGATGATTTGTATGTGATTGTGCCAAAACAGCATACGCTTGCCAAACGCAAAAGCATTGAATTTAAAGAAATCATGACAACGCCTTTTATCGCCTTACAACACAACGCCTTACAAAGTTATTTGGATAACCAAGCTCGTGCATTCGGCGGATTGACGATAAAAATTGCCCTAAAAAGTTTTGATAGTGTGTGTCAAATGGTGGCACAAGGCGTTGGGGTCTCGGTACTTCCTTATGCGATGATGGTACATTTTGGGGAGCATTATGAATTTTGCCCGATTAAATTAAAAGACGATTGGGCAAATCGGCAGTTATATGTGTGTTATCAAGATTGGGATACATTGTCTGTCCCCATGAAAAGTTTGCTCACGTTTTTACAAAGTCAAAGCAATTAAAGCGATGATGGATTGTCTCTGCACTGGACCAAGACGGCATTTTTGTTTCCCATCCTTTGAACTGTTTGAATTGACCAACATCAATTTTTGCATTTTACGCAAAATTCATTCTAAATTTATCCATATTATCATTTTTTATAAAACAATTATAATAACTCTCATCTTAACTATGATGGGAAAAATCCATGAACACCACGCAAAAACGTGCAGCCCTTGCCGAGAGTTTTGGGCGATTCTTGCAACTTTGGCAAGGCACAATAAATGATGAAGCCGTGTTGGCGGACAATGTGATTTTACACAGCTTCCAATACGGGGAACTACACGGCAAAACCACCATTGGCGATATTTTCAAACAAGACAGAGAGCACCACCGCTTGCAGATTAACGCTGCCAATGTCTATGTGGCAGGGCAAGGCGATAAGGGAGCAGTGAGCGCTTATCTATACGGCAAAGCAGAAAACGAGAATGAGACGCTTACCTTTCATGGCGTTGTCGTGTTGCAACTCACCTTGCAAACATCGCATTGGCAGATTCGACAAATCCGTTTATTACACGGCACGGACGGTGCGGGTACCTTAGCACATTGGCAAGACAGCCGACACTATCGCAAATCTTGGCAGCCCGAAGATGCGACCAGCGTCATCATCAGCGAATTGGATAACCCTTGGGCACTGTTTCCAAACAATGAATACGCGCCCGAAACCATTGCTGAACAAGTGCAAGATGCGTACAGCAAATACGCTTGGGGGCTTGATTTTGCTGATTTTGCCTTACTCTTTGATGTGTTTGGCGACAACGTGTGCAGCGATTTAACGCCGATGGGCAAACAGCAAGGCAAACGTAATGTGTATGGGCAACTGCGTGCCTTCCGCCTTGCCAGTCGTTATTTATTTCACGCTACCAAACTCTTAGACATCAATATAGAAAATGACCATAGCGTAAAAGCGGTGTTAGGACGCATTATCCCTGAGCAAACCACCGTAAATGGCAAAGCCTTGTATGGTGCGTATTACGACACCCATTTGATAAAAGAAGCCGATGGCAAATGGCGGTATGATGTGTTTGAATATTACCCCGGCTGGATTAGCGTGCAGGAGAGTTAGATGAAAACTTTGATTATCAATGCTTCACCCAGTACAGAAGATGCGTCCACATCAGCACAATTATTGGCAAAATTGCAGGCTAAATTTAGCGAACACACCACGCTTCATTTGTATCACGCAGATGCGTTTATCCCTGCCCTAGACGAACAGGGCTTACGTCTTATTTATAAACAGCAAACAGGGCAAAACCTAAGCCAAACCGAACAAAAACAAGCCGATAAACGCACCGAACTTTTGGCGCAATTTAAAGCGCATAAACGGATTATTATTTTGTATCCGATGTTTAACTACAACATTCCAGCCAAATTAAAAGATTATCTGGATAATGTGCTGGTGCCACGTGACACCTTTTGTTTTGATAAAAATGGTAAATTGACAGGACTGCTCAATGACGGACGGGCAGTGTTGTTTGTTCAAACAAGCGGCTCAATTTTTTCGGACAACAGCGAGTTTGCCGAACTGGAATTTGCCTATCGTTATTTGGATAAAATGTTTGAAAAGTTGGGGTTTGGGGAGCGTTGCCTGATTCGTGCGGAAGGCACGGCGGTATTGCCCAAGCAGGAAGTGCTAGATAAGGCGTTTGGCGAGATTGACGCCCTAGCCAACCAATGGCAACCCTTTCATGCTTCATTTTAAAGCATGAGCAAAAACACCGTGCAAATTGGACGGTGTTTTTTGTTTAATTGGGCTTATTTGCCAAAATTCCCCCCAGATTGTCTTCTAACCAATCCACCAATTCATTGATTTTTTGACTTGCCTGCACGCCATAATCGGTCAGCGTATATTCCACATGCGGCGGTACGGTGTGATACGATTTGCGAATTAGCATGCCATCTTCTTCTAGCTGCTGCAACGTCTGGGTAAGCATACGTTCACTAATGCCGTCAATTTCACGGCGAATCTCGCTAAATCGCTTGGTGCCTGTGGACAAAACGAGCATCACAAGCACGCCCCAACGGTTGGTGAGATGTTGTAAGATAGGACGAGAGGGGCAATTTGCTGACAATACTCGTCCTTTTTGTGCGGTATCTAAATTTTCTTGCATTTTTAAATCCTTAACTTTCAATGACTTATCAATTATTTTCATACTTACTTTTTTGTAAGTACTTACCATAAATAATTTATGTGCGTATAATACACCCCATCAAGCAACTATTCAACGTTTAATTTAACTTTCACTCAATCAGGAGACATCTTATGAAAAAATTTGCTGTTATTGGAGCCACAGGCTATGTTGGTCAAGCAGTTGTTGCAGAGCTTGCCAGTCGTGGTCACAAGGTTACCGCTTTTGCTCGCAACACCGACAAAGTCGCACAAGCGGATAATATCACAGCCGTACAAGCCGATGTGTTATCGTCCGATTTTGCCGAAAAGCTACAAGGCTTTGATGGGGTAGTCAGCGCATTTAATGCAGGTTGGACAAATCCAAATATTGGAGCAGATTTCACCCAAGGGGCAAATGCGATTATTGACGCAGCAAAAGTCGCCCAAGTGCCGTATTTGCTTGTGGTAGGCGGTGCAGGCAGTTTGTTTGTCGCACCTAATGTACAGCTGATTGACACCCCAGCTTTTCCAAAAGAAATTTTTGATGGTGCCAATGCTGCTCGCAATTTATTAAATGACTTACAAGACCGCCGTGATGTGAATTGGGCGTTTATTTCACCGCCTGCCTTGCTTGGCGTAACAGGTGGATATAGCGAAGAGCGTACAGGGTCTTATCGTTTGGGCGAAGATGATTTGCTCATGAATGGCGATATTCCTGCTGGCATTAGCGTTGCAGATTTGGCGATTGCGATTGCTGATAATGTAGAAAAACAGGCTCATTTATATAAACGTTTTACCGCAGCAAATTTATAATATCCACAAAAACACCGTCTAATCTTAGGCGGTGTTTTTAGGTCAATTTAGACCCTATTTGAAAATTGATAATTATTTTAATTGGGCGTATAATTGGGTTATTTGTAATAAATGAATGGACATGAAATACCTTAATTTTACCCTCTTTGGCGTTGGCACTTAGTGCTTGTCAAGCCATCTCTACCGACCCCACCAACACAGCAGCCCCTGCAACCACCGCCGCACCCACCACTTGGGACAGAAGCTATGGCGGCACAGACAAAAGCTACGACACCAATCTATTAAAACTACGCGAACAAATCGCCCCCAGATTTAAACAGCTGCAATACAAAGACAGCATCACAGGCAAAACCATGGCATATAATTTATACATTCCCAAAAACCTTGCCCCCAAAAAATCCTATCCGCTCGTGATGTTCATCGCCGATTCTAGTACTGCTGGCAGGGGCGTCAAAGCCCCCTTAATGCAAGGCTATGGCGGTATCATTTGGGCAACCGATGAAGCCCAAGCCAAGCACCCCGCCTTTGTCCTTGTGCCGTCATATACCGAAAAAGCCGTCAATGACGACTGGACACGCACCGATGAAGTGGACATGACTTTGCGTTTATTAAAACAAACCATGAAAGAGTATCCGATTGATCACAATCGTGTTTATGCCACGGGTCAGTCCATGGGCGGTATGATTTCATTTTATTTAAATAGCATAGAGCCTGATTTGTTTGCCGCGTCTATGTTTGTCGGCAGTCAATGGGACATTAACGTACTCCAACCCTTGACCAAAGCGAAATTTATTTATGCGGTCTCGGCAGGCGATGAAAAAGCCTCTGGCGGCATGGCACAAGTGGGCGAAATGCTGACACAAAACAACGTGCCATACGTCCAAACCCAATTTTCCGCCAAATTGCCCCAAGCCGAACAAAATCAAAAGGTTAAAGCCCTGTTAGCCGAAGGCGATAAGATTAACTTTATCCGCTTTGATAAAACCACCGTGCTGCCTGAGGGCAACGATGGTGCTCGTGGTGGCGAACATATGTATTCGTTTGACTATGCTTATCTGCTAGAACCTGCCCGTGATTGGCTGCTTGAACAGCGTAAGGACGCAAAATAATGAAGCAACATCAGTTTCGTGTCACGCTTGAATACCTTGCCGATAAAGACGGTCATGCCACCCATGCCGCCCCTATGGTATTTGACGCACCCAATCATGATAATATCTTTGACATCATTGACATGGTGAAACAGCAAGAAGGCTTTACCGATGAGATGGCATGCCGTTTTGTCACAGGATTAAAACTCATGGGCGAGGTGATGCTAGAAAATAAAGATCATCCTTTATTTGTCCAATTAAAACCGCATTTTATGGAAATGATGAAAGTTATCAAAAATAAAACCAACTCATGCACAACAAATGCCGTTTGAGTTTTCAGACGGTATTTTTGTTTGACTAGGATTTTGGGCTTTCTAAAAAAATGATTCTAAAAAGCACATTTAAAATTAAATATACTGAAATAAGACCATAAAAAAGCTATAATACGTTTATTTTTCTTTGGCAGATAAAAGAGATTCTCCCATGCTGAACGCAACACAAAACGCTGTTTCATTATTATCAAATGTTATCGCTAAAAAGGCGGTGGCATAATGATTCTAGAATATCAATTCAACCAAAAAACAAATCAAGTCTATACCCCACTAAAAAATAAATGGCTAAATTTCACCCCTGAAGAAGAGGTTCGCCAAAAATTGATCTGCACACTGGTCAATGATTACGGCTATTCACTGGATCAAATGGCGCAAGAAATGAGTCTGACACAATCCAGCCGAGGCACAGGGCGCGCTCGTGCGGATATTGTGATTTGGAAATCGGCACAAGATAAAAAAGACGACAAACATGCCGCCATTGTGATTGAGTGCAAATCCGATAATGTTACCATCGCCCCTGAAGATTATTACCAAGGTTTAAACTATGCCACTTGGGCGGGTGCAGATTTTTTTGTTACCCATAACAGCAAAGAAACACGCTATTTTCAAGTTTTCAAAGAAAAAATTCCCAAACATTTAGGTAAAGAACTGTCTGAATTGCCAACAGCTGCCCAGCTTGCCGACAGCAAAGCCATTGAAGAAATACTCAAAGCAGAAAAAGTATTTGAAAAAGATGAGTTTGCCAAACTGTTACACCAATGCCATAACATCATTCGCAATAATGACAAACTCTCGCCTGAAGCCGCATTTGACGAAATCAGCAAAATTTTGTTTACCAAAATTGTGTTTGAGCGGGACAATCGCAACGCCAACAGCAAAACCAAAATTTTCTCCAAAGCTGAATTTGAAGCCCAAGAGCAACATTACAACAATAATGTTCGCCCTTATATTCAAGGTGATGATAAAAAAACCGATTATGTTCAGATTATTTTTCGCCAAACCAAACAAAAATATTCGCAAGAATCCCTTTTTGCCGATGATGATGTGATCAAAATTCGCCGTGAAAGTTTTCTTGCCATTGTGGAAAAACTGGAAGTTTATAACCTTTCCAAAACCTCAGATGATGTCAAAGGCATTGCCTTTGAGAAATTCTTAGGTACAACTTTCCGTGGTGAACTGGGGCAATTTTTCACGCCTCGTTCGGTGGTGGAGTTTATGACCGAAATTCTTGACCCACAAGAAGGAGAGCGTGTCTGCGACCCTTGTAGTGGCTCAGGCGGTTTTTTTGATTAACGCCTTTGAATATATACGCGAAGCTATTCGTCATGATTTGGAGCAGCAAAAAGAAGCGATTAAAACACACTACTTTGACGAAACCTATGAAAACGCTAGCGACAGCCAAAAAATAGAAATCGAGGCTCGAGTGGATAATTTATTTAGCGAATTAAATAATGAGCTAAATTTAGATAACCAAAACAGCCGACTATATCAGCTTTCGCACAACTGCATTTACGGCACAGATGCCAATCCGCGTATGGCGCGCGTTTCCAAAATGAATATGATTATGCACGGTGATGGACACGGCGGCGTGCATCATAATGATGGATTATTGAATATCAACGGTATTTTTGAAGAACGATTTGATGTGATTTTAACCAATCCGCCTTTTGGTTCTCGTGTCGCAAAAGATTTAAAACTTACCCAAGAAGACAGCTTGATTGGCAAGCCACATTATGAAAATTGGAAAGCTAAATATGACAATTACGAACAAATTGGCGAGCAAAGAGAACAAGAAATTGCAAATGGCACGGCAATTGTTGATAAATTTGAAGTCAGCCAATACAGCACGCTCACCGAAGTGATGTTTATTGACCGTTGTTTGAATTTATTACGCAAAGGTGGGCGAATGGGCATTGTGTTGCCTGAAGGCGTGTTGAACAACAGCGATTTACAAAAGGCGCGCCACTATTTTGAAGGACGTGCCAAAATTATGTTAATCACCTCCATTCCGCAAGATGTGTTTATTGCTTCAGGGGCAACGGTTAAGCCAAGTTTGGTGTTTTTAAAACGCTTTACCGAAAGCGAAGAGCAAGCCTATTTACAAGCAAAAACAGAATCAGAACAAGAAATTGGAAAAAAATATACCGAGCAGAAAACCCAATTAGAAACACTCATCGCCAAAAAAGCCGACAAATTGCCGGCCAAAGCCAGCGATGAGCAAAAAGCGGAGCACAAAGCCAAACAAGAAGCCTTAAAAGCGGCTAAAAAACAAGCCAAAGCCGATTTAAGCGCCCTTGAAGCCCAAATCAAAACCGAAGTGCGCGAGCTTATCAAAGCTAAATTTGATTATGAAATCCCCCTTGCCGAAGTGGAAAAAGCAGGTATCGACAGCAAAGGAGCGGCGATTGAAAGCGAACTGCCCGCCTTAAAAGCAGAATATGGGCAATACCGTAAATCTGCCAAACTTTGGGACAACCTGACCGCTTGCCGTTATGTTTATTCTGAAAACAACGGCAAATTAGACCGCACTTTGGTGCAGCAAGGGGCGGAAAATGTCTAATGAGAAGAAGTTTTTGAATTTTATTCAATTTAGTAAATTATCAAATTGGAGTGTTAAATATCTAAGCAATAAAAATATTTCATACAATAACGCTTATAAGTTTATTTCCCTGAGTGAAATCTTGAAAAGAAGCAAGATAGCCATTGAGGTTCAAGATGATGAATTTTACAAACGAGTAACCATTAAAATAAATAACGGTGGTGTATTTCTTCGTGATGAAATTTCAGGTAAAGGAATAGGGACAAAAAGTCAATTTAGAATTAAAGCTAAGCAGTTTGTTTTATCTAAAATAGACGCAAGAAATGGTGCTTTTGGTATTGCAACTGAGACGGTAGATAAGGCAATTATTACTGGTAATTTTTGGGCTTACGATGTTGATTATTCAAAAATTGACCCAGTGTATTTGTCTCTAATTACCACAACAAAACAATTTACTGAATTTTGTCAAAAAAGTAGTGTTGGAACAACAAATAGGCATTATTTACAAGAGGATTTATTTTTAGCAGAACAAATCCCCCTTCCCGATTTACCCACCCAACAAGCCCTTGTTGCAGCTTATCAAAGCAAAATGCAGACAGCAGAACTATTGGGGAAACAGGCTAAAAATTTAGATGGTGAGATTGAACACTATTTATTTGAGCAATTAGGGATTGAAATTCAACAAACCCAAAAGGCAGAAAATGGGAAGTTAAGGTTTGTGCGGTTTGCAAAATTGGAAAGTTGGGGCGTTGTAAAACAAAATGCAATTACAGCGGAAACTATTTTTAAATCAACACAATTTAATAATGTTTCTATTTGCCAGTTTTTCTTAATCAATCCAACATCAACCCCCCCCCCCCCCCCC
>JBHCFR010000114.1:0-2750 GCA_041801945.1 Moraxella sp.
AGCCACACCGCAGGCACTTGTATCATGGACAGCAGCACCCAGCCTAGCCCATATTTATAAGCCGCTCCGGGTCCGCCGATGAATGAGCTGGCAGACACATAGGTGGCAACCGTGGTCATGGCAAGCACGAACCCTGACATGGAGCGACCGCCGATGTAGTATTCATTTAAAAAGCCGCTCGTCTCACGTTTTTGATAGGCGTACCAAGCCACCGCAAAGACAAAGCATAGATATAAGACAAGAGGGATTAGGATTTCAATATTTAGTGTCATGTTTGGTGTCATGGCATTCCCCTTTACTGGTTTGATTGATGAGGAAAATCATCAAAATCAGAACCGTCTATTTTGTCGCTGTCGCCAAAATGACCGTCCAAATCAATGTCTTGATAAACGAGCTTTAACACTGCCATGCTGATTAAAATAAAAACAAGGGGTAAAAAAAGGCAGCTGAGTTCAAACCATAAGGGAAAACCCAAAACCCCTGTTCTGTTTGGCATAAAATACCCAAACATCACCCAACCTGCCATATAGAGGAGCGTTAGGTAGATGGACCATTTGGCTTCGGTGTTCAGCTGACGGCTCAGTCCGTGATTGGGCTGATGGCGGCTGTCAGAAGAAGTGGGTTTGTCGGGTGTGCCTGACATCTTGCATCCTTACAAAAACGGTGAAAAAATGCGTGAATTTTAACACAAAAACACGAACAATACAGTCATCAAAAGTAACCTTGATGGTGTTCATGTCAAAAGCCCAAATACGAGCAGTATCATTCAAGAGCAAAGACAGCTAAACAACAACCATGTCAAGCAGGCGAGGTAGCTGTCAGAATCAAGGCTCATCATGATAAACCTCAATCAAATAGGATAAATCCCCATCAAAAAAGCCCCTAATCTTAGTTAAGGGCTTTAAGTTAAGGGCTTTTGGGTTTAAGAGCTTTTTATGGCGTGTCAGCCAAAAGTGGAGCTTATTCGCCTTTTAGTGCTTTGATGGCTTTATTTAGGCGGCTCTTATGGCGAGCGGCTTTATTTTTGTGGATGATGCCTTTGTCAGCCATACGATCAATCACAGGAACGGCTTTGTTATAAGCTTCGGTTGCCAGTTCGTATGATTTTGACTCAACAGCAGAGACCACACGTTTGATGTAGGTACGCACCATAGAGCGTTGAGAGGCGTTTTGGGCACGACGTTTGACGTTTTGACGAGCACGTTTACGAGCTTGGGCTGAGTTTGCCATGATAATTCCTTACAAAAAGTAAAAATGGATAAGATAGCTAATAATGATAACTAAGATAACTTAGTGCAGGCGATAATTCAGGCAGCCACCGAATTACCCAATAAACACCGAATTACCCAATAAAATAGACACGTTGCCTAACACAATAAAGCGGATATATTAGCAAATTTTCATCATTTATTCAAGCGTGTTATGAAGTTTTTGAAAATTACCAAAGATTTTCAGCTTTTAAAATTTAACCTGATGATTTTTAATGAGTTTTTAAAATAATCTGTGCGGCCGATCGGGTCAGAACTACACTATTTTTGCTATTTTGTGATATAATACCGCCTTTATGTGTGTTGTTTGGATAAATTATGACCGATAGCGTAACCCCCGTTGGCATTGTGGATGAATTAAAACAATCCTACCTTGACTATGCGATGAGCGTCATCGTCTCTCGTGCCTTACCTGATGTGCGAGATGGACTAAAACCTGTTCATCGCCGCGTGATGTATGCCATGCATGAGCTGTCTAACGATTATAATAAGCCCTACAAAAAGTCCGCCCGTGTCGTGGGCGATGTTATCGGTAAATACCACCCTCATGGCGATACTGCCGTCTATGATGCCATCGTGCGTCTGGCACAGCCATTTTCCATGAGATACATGATGGTGGATGGACAAGGCAACTTCGGTTCGGTGGATGGTGACCCGCCTGCCGCCATGCGTTATACCGAAGTGCGAATGCAAAAACTGACCCACCAAATGCTTGCCGACCTTGAAAAAGACACGGTGGACTGGGAGGATAACTACGATGGCTCTGAAAAAATGCCCTCGGTGCTACCAGCTCGCGTCCCCAATCTGCTCATCAATGGGGCAACAGGCATCGCGGTGGGCATGGCGACCAACATGGCACCGCACAACTTAACGGAGGTCATCAACGCCTGCCTTGCCTACGCCCAGAACCCACACATCACAAGCGATGAGCTGGCAAGCCACATCAGCGGTCCTGACTTTCCCACAGGGGGCATCATCTATGGGCGTAGCGGCATTGCCGATGCCTATCGCACAGGCAAAGGGCGACTGCACATTCGGGGGCGTTATGTCATTGAAAACATGGAGGGGGCAAGCCGCGACCGTGAACGCATCGTCTTTACCGAAATCCCTTATCAAGTCAATAAAGCCAAACTCATTGAGCAAATCGCAGGGCTCGTCAATGACAAAAAAATAGACGGCATTACAGGCGTACGCGATGAATCTGACAAAGAGGGCATGCGTATCGCCATTGACCTAAGGCGTGGCGAAAACGCTGAGGTGGTGGTCAATAACCTGTTTTTGCAAACCCCTTTGGAGTCTAGTTTTAGCATTAACATGGTTGCCCTTGATAACGGTCAGCCAAAGCTCATGACGCTGCAAGATCTCATCGCAAGCTTCATCCGTCATCGCCAAGAGGTGGTGACCCGTCGCACCATTTTTGAGCTCAATAAAGCCAAAGCCCGAGGACATCTCTTAGAGGGTCTTACCATCGCCCTTGCCAAT
>JBHCFR010000115.1:0-2815 GCA_041801945.1 Moraxella sp.
TGGCGGATTTATTTCCGCCGTGTGTGCCTTATGTGCAGTACGTATCAATCCTGATGTTCGTGGGTATATGTTATTTTCACATACATCTGCTGAATATGGCAATCAAAAAGTATTAAACGCTTTAAATGCCAAACCTTTATTGGATTTAGGATTGAGACTTGGCGAAGGGACAGGAGCGACAACTGCTTTTGGGATTATTCAACTGGCGTGTGTGGTGCATGAACAAATGGCAACGTTTGGGGAGGCAGGTGTGAGTGATAAGCATTAAGCTGATTTTGTGGTAGAATGGTGATTATTTGATAGGAGTATTTTATGAAAACCTTAACAATTTTAGCAATGTGTTTATTGACTTTAACGGCGTGTAATATGAATAATATAAGCCAAGGTTCCACAAGTACACAGATAAATTTATTCCAACCGCTTGCCATGACTGAAAATCACTTGGAAGGTGCATGGCGTTTGGCATATTCAGTAAAAAATGGCGAAAGACACGCCCCAATTAACGGCGATAATGGCGAGGCTTTAACCATTCAATTCACCCAAAAAGATAAACGCGTTACGGTATTAAATGGCTGTAATCTTGTGTCAGGTGCGTATCAAATTGAACAAGGAGAGCTTAAGATTGGTGCATTAATGTCCACTCGTAAAATGTGCGAACCTGCGTTAATGCAAGTAGATAGCTTGGCAGGCAAACTTTTACAAACGCAAAACAAATTTAAATTAGAACGATTTGTCGATGCCTTGCCTGATGCGGTAGAGTGGGTGATTGAAGTAGATAGTGAACAATATCGCTTTGTGAAAGTGAAAAACTAATGATAAAAATTGTTCTTTTGTTGTTTAGTTTTCTAGGGATGATGGCAGTAGGTTGTTATTATTATGTAGAACAAGCAAGCGTTGTACATGGTGTAAAAATTGGGCATACATTATATGTACATCGAGCTCATCCCTTAGAAAAACCACGGCAACATAAACAATTATCTAATTTAATTCAAGGTGTATTAAATAAAGATAAAACAGCATTGCAACAATTGATAAATTTTGATTGTGGCGGTGGTGCAGGTTGTTATGATTTAGGATATATTTTATCGCAATTAGTTTTTCGTTTGGGTGAAGATGAGTTTATTGTACTAAGTCAAGACCTAAGTACGGATGACAAAGAAATGTTGTCTTTTTGGTTGTTGTGTGGACTAGAATATGGACATGGTTTATCAACTCGTGAACAACAATTTCCAAAATTATTTGCTATGTTAAAGGGTCAATAATGCTAACACTTTCTTTTTTACGCCACGGCGAAACCAAGCTACTTGCCAAAGGTCATGTTCTGCGTGGGCAATTAGACGACCCTTTAAGAGATAAGGGGCGTGAGCAGATGAATACTGCTTTTGATACACGCCTGTCCATATATAATTGGCAAGCCATCATCTCATCTCCCCTTTCTCGCTGTGCAGAAATTGCAGGGCAAAAATCTACACAATACAAACTACCTTTATTATTGTTGGATGAGTTGGGCGAGATGAATTTTGGAGATTGGGAGGGAAAATTTACCGCAGAATTATTTGAACAATTTGCCAATGAATTAGCGACATGGTGGCAAAGCCCAACTGGGTTTACACCGCCCAATGGTGAAAGTATAGACGCTTTTGCCAAACGTATTGATACCGCATTAATAAAAATTGAACAATTTGCCAAAGCAAATCAATATGACAAACTGTGCATTATTTCGCATGGTGGGGTGATTAAATATCTGTATTGCAAAGCTCAAGACTTATCGCTTGATGAGATTTTAAAACAGCCTGCCGAATTGGGCGAATTTCATACCTTTATCCTGCAAAATAATCGCTTGTTATTGCCATGATTTATCATAAAATCATCATTCCACTGTTAATTGCTGTGCAATTTATGACCACAGTGCCGGTGCGTCTGCCCTATCTACCTAACCGAGAGCAAAACGCCTTATCCATGCTGTTTTATCCTGCGATTGGTCTGTTGATTGGTGGGGTATTGTGGCTGATGGCAAGCTTTATTCATTTGCCCATCATGCTCTTATCTTGTTTAATTATGATGGTGTGGGTCAGTTTAACAGGGGGATTACACCTAGACGGTTTAGCAGACACCGCAGATGCGTGGGTCGGTGGTTTTGGTGATAGAGAACGCACATTGACTATTATGAAAGACCCAAACACAGGAGCAATGGGTGTGATTGCTATTGTGCTGTGTTTAGCACTCAAATGGGCGAGTATCTATGCTTTATTGGACTTAAATTTTGGCTTAAGCTTGCTGTTTGTGCCGATGCTTGGGCGACTGGGGGTGCTTGTGCTGTTTGCGACGACGTCTTATGTTCGGCAAAATGGCTTAGGCTCTGCCTTACAAGATGTGCCAAAATCACTGCTATGGCTTGTGGTGGCAGGCTATGTAGCGGTGTGTTTGGCGGTGATGAGTTTTGTGTTGTCTTGGCAGATGGCGTTGGCGGTATTAAGCGTTTGGGCTTTGGTTTTGGCTTATTTACGGACTTTGTTTGTTAAGCGACTTGGTGGCATCACGGGCGATACGGTGGGGGCGAGCATTGAATGCGTGGAGGCTGCATTGTTGATTGTGGCAGTGACGGTGCTGCATTCTTAGTAAGCGACTCTTTTGAAACAAAAGCGGTTGCATAATAATATCAAATAAAATTCATCTTAAATTGAATAACATGATTTTTATTCATGTTATTTTTTTGGCATAATAGCTTTATCAAGTAATTTTCATCTTTTTGAAAATTTCATGAATTTTTATCATTATTCAACTTTTTATTCAAAGAAGGTAAGCATTATGACCA
>JBHCFR010000116.1:0-2577 GCA_041801945.1 Moraxella sp.
CACACAAATGAAAAACCATCGCTAAGATTTGATTCACATCACGGTCACATCAGTAACAATGCCCATGATAGCCATACGCTTAACCGCAGCAGTATCTGGCGATGTCCTTGTTTGTGAAATTTTTTCAACTTATCTTTAAAATATATCCACCACACTCTCATGTATCCTAGGTAAAATACGACATGTCATTTATTTGTTCATTTAGGTTGCTGTTTTATGTCAAAAGTACTTTTAAAAACCTCATTGTCTGCCCCACTGCTGCCCACCCTACTTCTGCCCACCTTAGCCATGGCAAATACACCCACCGTCATGCTAGATCCAGAGGTAATTAGTGTCAGTCGCAGCCCCGAGAGCATCCGTCATGTCCCTGCTCGGGTAACTCTCATCGACGAGCAGACCCTAAATCAAAATCCCACTCTTAACCTAGACAACGTCCTAAAAGAAGATGCGTCCATCAATGTGGTTACCAGCGGTGGTCTCGGTCAGACCTCGTCGGTGTTTTTGCGTGGCACCAACTCTAACCACACCCTATTTTTGCGTGATGGCATACGTCTCAATAATGCCTCGTCAGGTGCCGCCTCGCCCAACTTTCTAGATACAAACGACATCAGCCGTGTGGAAGTCTTAAAAGGTCCATCATCAGTACTCTATGGCACAGACGCCATCGGTGGCGTGGTGCAACTCATCTCCAAAAAACCCACACACACAGGCGTATCAGTGATGGGCGTCTATGGCGATAACAACACCTACAAAACCTCTGCTAGCGGTCATTTTGTGGCGGATAATGGCTTTTATGCCAAGCTCTCTGGTCAAATCTTGGGCTCTGATGGCACACCTGTCAAAGACACGCCAAACGCACCTAATGCCAGTTATGACCAAAAAGGCGGGAGTGCAAAAGTCGGTTATGACCATGAGCGATTTGCTGTTTTTGCCGAATATGCCCACAATCAAGGCACGAACCAATACGATAACTTTGGTACACCCACCGCCCAAGATTTTACAAATAAAATCGCTCATCTAAATGGTCGCTTTCATCTTAATAACGACATGAGCATTGATGCTCGTTTATCGCAATTAACAGATAACACCACCCAAAAAGACCCCAATTATCTGGGTCATTATGACTTTGCAAACACCAAAACCAAAGAAGCTGATATTCATGCGACATGGAGGTTCACCCCTAGGCAACATGTACTTATTGGTACAACACATCGCCGAATGGAGGGTGATGTATTAAGTTATGGCACACCTTATGAAGCAGGCGTGGATTCACAAGGTTATTATATTCAGCACCAATTTCATCATGCCAAATTTAACACCCAAACAGGCATTCGTCTAGAAGATAACGACAAATATGGCACGCATACCATCGGACAAGGGGCAATTCGTTATCATCTCACCCCAGAAACCAGTTTTTATGGCAATGTCGGTACGGCATTTCGCAGCCCCAGTT
Organism: Moraxella sp.; assembly: GCA_041801945.1. Lineage (GTDB taxonomy): Bacteria > Pseudomonadota > Gammaproteobacteria > Pseudomonadales > Moraxellaceae > Moraxella. The sequence goes on from JBHCFR010000116.1 coordinate 1,454, forward strand.
TGAATGAATTGTACGGCTATGGCGGTAATACAGAGCTAAAACCCGAAGAGAGCCTATCTTATGAAGTGGGTGTCAATCACGATTTTAATACAGGATTGACCTTAGGCGTATCGGTTTATCATACTCGCATTAAACATTTGATTCATACGGTTGATGTGGGTGGTTTTGTTTTTCAAAATCAAAACATAGAAAAAGCCACCATCAGCGGTGGTGAATTATCCTTAAAATGGCAAAAAGAGGATTTCTTTGTAGAGACTTCTTATCATTACACCAAAACAAAAAACAAAAACACCCAAGAGGAGCTCAGTCGTCGTCCTCGTCATCGTGGCGTGATGAGTGTTGGTCTTGATAAAGATAAATACGGCATTAGCACCTCTTTATCTGCAAATAGCCGTTATGACAATACCGCTTTTGATGTCGTGCAAATCGCAGGTCGTGCTACGGTGGATGTTCATGGTTATTGGCACATGAGTCCTCATGCCAAGCTGTTTGCCAATATTCATAATGTTGGTGATGTCAAATACCCCACCGCATTTGGCAGTGGCAGTTATTATATTGATGGCGGTCGCTGGGCCAATGTTGGGGTGACATTTAGCTATTAAAACGCCGCCACAAAACAGCTTGCCCGTCAAGTCGTTTTTTAATGCAATGTTTGGGTAAAATTTGCTATAATTAGCCATTTACCAAGAGATGTTGCAACTTCATTCTTAACAGATTGGGTCAGGCTTGGATAATGACCTTTGTCATTAAAAACAACGACATCTGCGTTTTTAACTTTTTTAATCATCAATTTTATAAGGAGTGGACGCAGTGTCTACATTTTCTGACTATAAAGTCGCCGACATCAGCCTTGCCAACTTTGGTCGCAAAGAAATCCGCCTAGCCGAAACCGAAATGCCTGCTTTGATGGGGCTGCGTCAGCGTTATGCTGCGGCTCAGCCACTGGCAGGGGCGAAGATTGTCGGCTGTATTCACATGACCATTCAGACCGCTGTACTGATTGAGACGCTTGTGGCGCTGGGGGCAGAAGTTCGCTGGACATCGTGCAATATTTTTAGCACCCAAGACCACGCTGCTGCTGCCATTGCCGCCGCTGGCATTCCTGTCTTTGCTTGGAAAGGCGA
>JBHCFR010000117.1:0-3588 GCA_041801945.1 Moraxella sp.
CATCATCAAAATCATCATCAAGACCACTCATGATAACTCCTTGTGGATAAAATGGCGGTAATTAAAAGCATAAAATCAAGCAGGAATTTGGCATAGGCTCATACAGCGATGAGGGTACTCAAAAATCATGGTTTAACATGAGGGCTTTGACCAAATTCAAAAATCCTTATAATGGTAAAACCATCTTTTGTCAAGTAATATTTTTATATTTTCAAGCAAACACATCTGTTTGGAGCGGATATGGTGTATCTCATGCCATCTTTATTATGGCTTAAATCCTCCATTAAAAATAAGTCGTGCTATAATACATGGCTGTATATCCGCAGGTCATCACGTGTTTCAGGGTTTCCGAGTACAGATGCCGTGTCGCTGATGTTCGTGCCAAAGTTGTCACCACAACGACCGATACATGAGTGATGACATCCTAAGCGGTGAGTGCACCCTAAATCATCAAGATAAGACCATGAAAAAAATCATCATTTTACTTGCAAGTGCCAGCATGCTTGGTGCTTGTACGCCGAGCAAAGAACCCATGACCTCCCCCAACAACTACCAGAAAATAGAAGGGCAGACCATGGGAACCAGTTATCACATCACTTTTGATTTGCCCCAAAACCTAAACGCAAAAGACGTGCAGGCGAGTATTGAGGGGCGTCTTGATGAAATCAATGACAGCATGTCCACCTATCAGAGCGACAGCACCATCAGTCAATTTAACGCATTAAAAGCAGGACAGACGATAGTTGTGGACCCTGACTTCATCAAGGTCTTATCCGACAGCCGCCTGATTTATGAGCAGTCACATCATGCGTTTGATCCTACCGTCTATCCCTTGGTGGAATTATGGGGCTTTGGGGCAAAGATGAGCGTAGATCGCCTACAACACCCTCCCACCAGCCAAGAAATCCAAGCTGTGCGTGACAAGATTGGGCTGGATAAAGTCGTGCTAAATGGTCAAGCGTTATCCAAAACAGCAGACGGTGTGGGGCTAGATTTTTCGGCGATTGCCAAAGGCTATGGCGTGGATGCCATCGCTCATGTGCTGACATCTCAATACCAGATTGTCAACTACATGGTGGAGATTGGCGGTGAGGTTGTCACCCGAGGCGTGAATGATAAAGGGTCGCCTTGGACGCTTGCTATTGACAAGCCTGTCATGGGCAGCACGGTTGCCAACCGAGAAATCATGACGACCATCAGTCTGTCAGGGCAGGGCATGGCGACCAGTGGTAATTATAGAAATTCGGTGACCTATGAGGGCAGGACATACAGTCACACCATCAACCCACGCACTGCAAGTCCTGTGGTGGGAGGGGCACCGAGTGTGACCGTCATTGCAGAGACCACCGCCATGGCAGATGGTTGGGCGACCGCTTTGACCGCCATTCCCCAGGATCAGGCGATTAGGCTGGCTGATGATAATGACATCATGGCTTTATTCATCCTCCAAGAGGGCGATGGCTGGAAGATGCACCAAAGTCAAGCTTTTGCCGCATTTGATAAACAGGGGCGTTAAAGTTGATTATGTAAAATCTTTAATGGGGCTGACTTTAAAAATCTGGCGATTTACATTACAATAGACGAAAAAGCAGTACAATCATCACAGTATCCATACTTCATTAGATCATCGCCATGCATCATCCGTGAGTGTTGACAAAGAGACAGGACAGCCTAAGACCATGACCGCATTTTCTCCTAGTCCCCAATTTACCAAGCGTTGGCATGCCACGCCTGCTGCCATCAAAAACGCCTTCCACCAAGAGCTTGATGACATCATTGACATGCTTCATGGTAGTACACCTGCCCATGAGTTTGAATTTAATCATGCTGATTTTGGGCAGACCATTGAGGATTTGTTTTTTATCCATAAAGATGATACGCCCATTCCTGCACGCATCATCCATAACTTAGAGACTTCCCAAGCACTCTTTGAGCATCAGGTGTCTACCCCCGCCCAAAGACTGCACCCCAAAGATTTGGATGAGTTAGAGCAACGCATCACAGACAAGCTGGGTAAACAGATTGATGATTTTTTGGGGGAGCACATGACGCAAGTCTCCGAAGATCTCAAAGGCTGGTTAAAAACCGCTTTAAAAAACGAACTTGCCAATCATCAGTAACTCACTTAGTTAATGTTGTCAGCCACCAAAAGGTTTATCATGAATACCACACACAGCGATATCATCATCATCGGGGCAGGGCCAGCAGGTCTTGCCTTTGCACGGCATTTTAAAGGGGTCAATGTCAACATCACCATCATTGAAAAGTCATCTTTGGACAGTATCGCCCGTCCTGCCTATGATGGTCGTGAGATTGCTCTGACGCATCGCTCTCGTGAGATTCTGCTTAATCTTGGGGCATGGCAACGCATCCGTGACAGGGACATTTATAAATTGGCAGATGCTAAGGTTTATAACGGTGATTTTAGTTATGCGTTGCATTTTAAAGTGCCAAAAGACTTATCCCTACTGACCAGCATTGACCGCTTGGGCAATCTCATCTCAAATCACAACATCAGACAGGCTTTATATGATGAGGTAAAAGAGCTGCCCAATGTCCAAATTCTCACAGAACAGACAGTGCAAGACATCCAAACGGACGCTCAGGCAGCCAAGGTGACTTTGGCAGATGGCAGCACGCTGACCGCTGATTTACTGATAGGGGCGGACAGTCGCTTGTCATTTGTGCGAAAAAAACTTGGCATCGGTGCCGAGATGAATGACTTTGGGCGGACGGTCATCGTGTTTAGGGTGTCTCATCCTGTATCCAACGAGGCGACCGCCAAAGAGTGTTTTTTACATGGGCGGACGCTTGCCTTATTGCCCTTGCATGATCATCTGACCAACTGCGTCATCACGCTAGATAACACCCAAGCCGACAGTCTGCTTAGCATGAGTGATGAGGAGCTCGCCCTAGAAGTGCAGCGAATGATGAGCGACCGTTTGGGTAAGCTTACGCTGGCAGGCACGATGCATCATTATCCACTCATGGGCGTACATGCCAAGCGTTTTGTCGCCACTCGTGCCGCCTTGATTGGAGACAGTGCGGTGGGTATGCATCCTGTCACAGCACATGGTTTTAATTTGGGTTTGATGGGGGCGAACACACTGGCAACGCTCATCTTAGAGGCACATGACCGCCAAGAAGACATCGCCAGCGACAGACTGCTACAAAAATACAATCTGCATCATCAGGCTCACACTCGCCCTTTATATCATGGCACCAATCTGATGGTGAAAATGTTCACCGATGACAGCAAACCCATGCAAGCAGTCCGAGATTTGACCCTACGAGCGAGCAATCATCTACCTCCCATCAAGAGATGGATTGCAGGGCAGCTCACAGGTAAATAACCCATGAGCGAACTGTTAAGCGTTATGATGCCATCATCACAAAAAGAGGGGCTTTGTGAGTTGTGCTTTTGCTATTTTCTTTAAAAAGCTTTACAATAATGCACTTATTTTTTAGAATGATGGTTCATTAATTTATCCAATCCATTTACCGATTACGCAGGGAAAAATCATGCTTGGTGCCAACACACAAAAAAGCCGCGAGGACATCGCTCATTTGTTTGACTTGCCTCTCATG
>JBHCFR010000118.1:0-2863 GCA_041801945.1 Moraxella sp.
ATAAGCCTCTATCTCCTTAAAATCCTCATGGGATAAGCCATGAATGTAGCTGGCGACCTTAGGCGAGTTATCCACATTGATGGGATAAACCGCCACATGAATGGGTTTTTGCCAATCTTGGTTTCTGTCACGAAAGTTATTGACCGCCACAAAAAGCAGCACGCCAAGCAGGATAAGAATACGGATTTTTTTGAACATTAGCTATCTTAACACCTCAATGATCTTATCTGCCACTTGATAGGCAAGTTTTACAGGTACGGCATTTCCTATCATTTTATACCCATCATTTACTGACGAATAAATGAATTCAAACTCATCAGGAAATCCTTGTATTCTGGCACATTCACGTACAGACAGTCTTCGGTATTTATCTAAGCTCAGTACATCAAATTCAAAAGCATTCTCGGAAATTTTTTTCATTTTTGGAGCATTGGGGTGTTGTGGTGCCTGTCGTCCACTTGCTTGAATGGTAAAGGATGGCTCATCCCACATTCGCACACGATTTCTACTCATATAGATGCTAGAATAGCCGCCAACAAAATATTCATGGTTAAGCACAATACAATTTTTACCATTGGTCTTATTGTTTTCTAATGCTGGAATTGCATTATCTTTTAAATCCCAAATGGCATCTTGTAGAGATATCTTATTCTGAGATGGGGTTGGAAACTCAAAATTCTCAATAGCCAAATCTTGACGAAAACCAACATAAAATACACGCTTACGATTTTGAGCTATTTCATAATCGTGTGCATCTAGCATCTTAATAAATACTGAATACCCCGCCTCTTTAAAGCAGGTAATAATGTTTTGCACGGCTTCATTATGGCGTTTAGCAAGCATGCCGGAAACATTTTCTGCCACAAAAAATTTGGGTTGCTTTGCTTTTAAAATACGAATATAATCAAAAAATAATTGACCTCTTTCATCATCAATCCCACGTAAAGATCCTGCCTCGCTCCAACTTTGGCATGGCGGTCCACCGATAATCCCATCACAATTAGGAAAGTCATCAGCGGAAAATTGGCGAATATCACCTTTTAATAAAGAACTGCTGTGATTTTTTTCATAGGTTGCCCAAATGTTTTTATCATACTCATTCGCCATGATGACATTAAACCCTGCCTGTTGGAATCCCAAATCCATGCCACCTGCCCCTGCAAATAAACTAATAATATTCACAAGCTTACTCCAAGAAAAACTGTATCAACTTAGCAGGTTTTAATTGTGCAAGATTGTTGGGATCTTTGATGTAAACATCTTGAATTTTTGCGTTTGGATTATTATCAATGGTAGCGATAAGATCATGTCTATTATCTAAACTCTGCCATTTTTCATCATTGATAATTGCCATAAAATTAAATTGATGATAAAAATCACGCTTATAAATATAATCAAATACCTTAAAAGGATTTTGAATATGCCACATACCTCGGATACGCAAATTGGTAATACCAAGCGGATCAATTTTTTTAATTTTCCCCAATTCTTTGGTTTCTGTAAATTCAACTCCATCAATGACTGAAACGCCCATTTTAATGCGATTTTTTATGGTTTGATATATTTCATCACTAGCACAATAATCCTCACCATACACAAAAGTCAAAGCATTCAATTTGCCATCTTTGGCAATACCTACAACATATAACATATCTTTTACTGACCATGGCTCAGCATTTTTACAAGCCGTGGTTAACATTGGATTGTCAGAAAACAACTTGGCTTTTGGGTAGCTAGAATTTAATGCCAAATCTGAGTTTCTATTTTCTATTTTTTTCACTTCAATAGCATCACCTCCTTTAAGCATCATATCAGGAGGATTACTGGTATTGCCCAAATATGAGAAATACTCAGCTATTTTTATGTTTCTATCACATTCATTCAGTCCAAAGTCGCCAATGAATAAATCTTGGACATATCTTTCCAAGGCATCACCAACATTATTAACGCGGTTTTTCCCCAAATAACTATCTCCTAAATCAATTAGCGGATTTTCAATGAGATAAATAATTGCACTAATAATATTTTTGTTCATCTCTTACCTCCTCTTCTTATCCCGCTTCTTAAACTCGGCAATGCGTTTACGCTCACGCATGACTTTGGCTTTATTTTTGATGACGGGATTTTTCTTGCCTTCATAAGGGTTGGCGTTTTGTTTAAACTCCACATGAAGGGGGGTACCCTCTAATTTAAACACCTCGCGATAGACGTTTTCTAGATACCGCTGATAGCTCTTGGGCAGACTGCTCGTCTGGTTGCCATGAATAACGATGACAGGCGGATTATGACCACCCAGATGAGCATAGCGTAGCTTAATCCTACGACCACCGACCATCGGAGGCTGATGAGCCTCGACGGCATCTTGGAGGATTTGGGTCAGACGGCTGGTGGATACCTTAAACATGGATGCATCATACGCCTTATGAATAGAAGGATACAGATTGCCCACGCCATTACCATATAAGGCAGAAATCAGATGAATCTTCACCCAAGGAATGAAGTGAAGACGTCTGTCCATCTCTATCTTCACGATGTCCTTTTGGTCTTGGGTGAGATTATCCCACTTGTTGATGGCAATCACAATCGCCCGCCCTGCCTCCAAAGCATAGCCGAGCATGTGCAAGTCCTGATCCACAATCCCCTCATGAGCATCGATGACCACGACGACGACGTTGGCATCTTTAATGGCTTGTAAGGTCTTGATAACGCTAAACTTCTCCACCTTCTCATCAATTCTGCCACGTCGTCTCACGCCTGCGGTATCAATGAGCGTATACTGACGACCTTCTCGCTCAAAAGGAATATAAATGCTGTCTCTGGTCGTCCCTGGCATGTCAAAGACCACAACCCGCTCCTCGCCGAG
>JBHCFR010000119.1:0-2709 GCA_041801945.1 Moraxella sp.
ATACGAGCCGACGCAAGGTTTAGCACCGTCTCCCCAACGGCAAGGCGTGCAGACGCTTTGGGGCTAATCAGTGCCACAGGCGTACGCTCGCCCATCGCCATCGCTTCGCCTGTATCAGCAAGCAGTCCTGTACTGGTAACGGCACAATCCGCCACAGGCACTTGATACACCCCAACGTACTGGGCTTGGGTAACCATGCCTGTGATGGAGCGGTCGCCGATACTAATCAAAAAGGATTTACTGGCAACCGTGGGGTGTCTTAGCACGTCTTTGATACTTTGGGCTAAGTCCACATTGTCAAGGTTTAATGGTTTTAGTGTGGGCGTACTACGAGTGAACGAGCGTTTCATCTTGGGTGTACCGCCCAGTAGCACCTGCATGGGCAAATCCACAGGCTGCTCTGGCAATAGGCTGTCGTCCACCGTCAGATGACGCACATCAGTTGCCACGCCAAGCACGGCATAAGGACAGCGTTCACGGATACAAATCTCATCAAAGCGTACTTCATCCTCGGGGCGAATGGCGAGTACATAACGTTCTTGGGCTTCGTTTGACCAGATTGCCATCGGCGACATGCCTTGTTCTAGGGACGGTACTTTGCGTAGGTTAAGATGTGCCCCAAGTTCATGGTCGTTCACCAGCTCTGGCATGGCATTGGATAGCCCGCCTGCACCCACGTCATGAATGGAGACAATGGGATTATGCTCTGCTCCCATCGCCCAACAGGTATCAATCACTTCTTGACAGCGGCGTTCCATCTCAGCATTATCACGCTGTACTGATGCAAAATCCAACCCTTCGTCCAAATCGCCACTGTCTACCGAGCTTGCCGCCCCACCGCCCAAGCCAATTTGCATGGCAGGGCCGCCCAAGACGATGAGCAAATCCCCTGCTTTGATGGCGTTTTTTTGTACCAATTCACGCTTGATGTTGCCATAACCCCCTGCAATCATAATCGGCTTATGATAGCCACGCATTTGTGAGCCGTCTTGGGCGTCGCTTGTGTCTAGCTGAAAACTTCTAAAATACCCTGTCAAATTGGGGCGACCAAATTCATTGCTAAATGCCGCACTTCCCAAGGGGGCTTCGGTCATGATGTCAAGGGCGGACGCCATACGCTCAGGTTTGCCGTAGTCTTTGGTGGACACTTGTCCTGATGTTTCCCACTTTTCAGGCATATCAGGTAGATGCAAATGCGACACATGAAAGCCCGCCAAACCTGCTTTGGGCTTGCCGCCCCGCCCTGTCGCCCCTTCGTCCCGAATCTCACCGCCTGAACCTGTCGCCGCCCCTGCAAAGGGAGCGATGGCGGTGGGGTGGTTGTGGGTTTCTACTTTCATCAAAATGTCCACTTGCTCACGATGAAAGTCGTATTCGGCATGTCCGTCGGCATTTTTGGTGGGATAAAATCTGTCCGCCACAAAGCCTGCCATCACCGCCGCATTGTCCTTGTAAGCAGACAGCACGCCATCGGGATTTTTTTCAAAGGTGTTTTTAATCATCTTAAACAGTGATTTTTCTTGCACCACGCCATCGGCTGTCCACTCGGCATTAAAAATCTTATGACGGCAATGCTCACTGTTGGCTTGGGCGAACATCATCAGTTCTACATCGGTGGGATTGCGACCCAAGTTATGATAATTTTCAAACAGATAATCAATGTCATCAGCGGACAAGGCAAAGCCAAATTCACGGTTGGCACGCACTAGCTCATCTTTGCCCCACCCCAAAATGTCAATACGATTTAAAGGCTGTGGCACGCCATCATGAAACAGAGCCGATACCTCTGACAAGTCGTACACAAGGCTTTGGGTCATGCGGTCGTGAAGTAGATTTTCGGCAAGTTTGGGTAAGGGGTTTGGCAAATCATCGCCCATCAAGGTAAACACCACCACCCGCTCAATCCGTTCAATGTTAAGTCCGCAGTTATTAAAAATATCAGTCGCCTTAGATGCCCATGGGCTAATCGTACCAAAACGGGGCGAGACGATGAGCTGAATTTGATTGGCGGACGGCTTGGTCAGTGTGAGCGTCTCACCTTGGTTTAATAGTCCTTGTGCCTTGCTCTCTTCATCTGTACTTAAAGGACGTGGAAAAACATACACCTGCTGACTGTCAATGGCGGTTATGGCAAGATTTGCCTTGGTTTGTAAGTCATTGATGAGTTTTTGGGTTTGAAACGGGGTTAAAAATGAGTGTCCTGCGATGGTCATCATGATGGTAATTTCCCACAAATTTAATGGATTGATTGATGAAACGATAAGTCAGACGTGAAGCTATGACGGTACGCTGCAAATAAAAAATAAGAGAATGACAACCCCTTATTTTAACAGATTTTTGGCTGCTTTTGCCATGCTTTGCCAAAATTAGCCAAAAATTACCTGTCATCCAATCAGTGCTTGACGAAATTTTGGTTTTTTGGTCAAAAAATGCTAAAATACAACAAATTTTTCTATGTCAAGCCTCATGCCACAACACCCTCCGCACCACGCACCACGCACCAACTCCCCCACCGTGTCCGCACCATGGTACAAAAACTACATGATGACCGTATTCGTCATCGGCATGCCCCTTATCGTGGTCATCGCCTGCGTGTTTTTTGTCATACATGCTTTTAAAATCAAGGATTCAACGGTGCGTGATGATTGGTACATGGACGGCAAAAGCCTATATCAAGACATCTCCAAGGATAAGCTGGCTTATGATTTG
>JBHCFR010000120.1:0-2716 GCA_041801945.1 Moraxella sp.
GCTGTACGATGGTCTGGCCATGTTACAACATCGTGGACAAGATGCGGCGGGTATCGTCACCCTAAAAGATGACCGACTGTATCTGCGTAAAGACAACGGCATGGTGCGAGACGTGTTTTTAAATAAACACATGGTGCGTTTGGTGGGTAATTTTGGTATCGGCCATGTTCGCTATCCCACGGCAGGCACGTCAAGCACGGCCGAGGCTCAGCCCCTGTACGTGAACTCCCCTTATGGCATCGCTTTGGCACATAATGGCAATCTGACCAATGCCAAAGACTTAGCCAAAGAAGTCTATGAGCAAGATCGTCGGCATCTTAATACCGATTCAGACTCGGAGGTGCTGCTCAACATATTTGCTCATGAACTCCAAAAATTCACCAAAACCAAACTTGCCCCCGATGACATCTTTACCGCCTTAGGGGCTGTATATGACCGCTGTCAAGGTGCTTATGGTGTGGTGGCGATGATAGCAGGACATGGCATGTTGGCGTTTAGAGATCCTAACGGCATTCGCCCTTTGGTCTATGGTCGTCGCCTAACCCCTGTTGGTGTGGAATACATGGTAGCATCTGAATCGGTGGCACTGACGGCTTTGGGCTTTGAGGTGGTGCGAGACATCGCACCCGGTGAGGCGATTTTTGTTGATTTAAATTACAATCTCTACACCAAGCAGTGTACGGATAAAATCAAGCACACCCCTTGTATCTTTGAATACGTCTATTTCGCTAGACCTGATAGCATCATTGATAACATCTCAGTGCATAAGGCACGCATGCGTATGGGTGAGAAGTTGGCACAGCGTATCATCAGAGAGTGGGGCGAGAATCATGGGATTGATGTGGTCATCCCCATTCCTGATACGTCACGCAACTCTGCCTTGGAATGTGCGCTTCATCTGGGCGTCAAATACCGTGAGGGCTTTAATAAAAATCGCTATATCGGACGCACCTTCATCATGCCAGGTCAGTCCATGCGTAAAAAATCTGTGCGTCAAAAGCTAAATGCCATTCCCCTAGAATTTAAAAATAAAAACGTGCTACTGGTAGATGACTCCATCGTGCGTGGCACCACTTGCCATGAAATCATCCAAATGGCACGAGACGCAGGGGCGAAAAATGTCTTTTTTGCCTCAGTGGCACCTCCTGTGATTTTCCCAAATGTCTATGGCATTGACATGCCTGTGCGTAGTGAGCTTATCTCATCGGGACGTACGGTTGATGAGGTGCGTGACATCATCGGTGCTGACCGTTTGATTTTTCAAGATTTGGGCGATTTGGTGGAAGCGGTGAATAACACCAAATACAGTCGTGTGGATGGGTTTGACTGCTCGGTATTTGATGGCTGCTATGTGGCAGGTCAGATTACTGAGGCATATTTACAAGAGCTGCAAGCCAAACGTGCTGACAGTGCTAAGACACAAGTCGCCAATAATCCTGTGGACATCACAGGGATTGTGGAATAGAGCATGCGATAAATTTGACAACATAAAAATGGGTTTTGCGGTCAAAACCCATTTTTTATTGAACTGTAAAAAAAGACGATGATTTTGGCTTATCTGTACTGCCTACCTTGATGATGTATGCCCAAGCTGGGTCTTGCCTATTTTAGTCATTAAACCTTAAATTGTGTTTGAAGGTCATATTGTGATGGTGTTGTTTGTTTAATTGTGTTATGATTGTTCACCATTTTTATTCTATTAGGACTGTATATGTTAAAACCTTTACTTTTAAGTTGCTTGGCTGCTTCTGCTTTGGTAGGCTGTGGCACATTGACGGGCATACCCTCTCATGGAGGGGGCAAGCGTTTTGCTGTTGAGCAGGAGTTGGTGTCGGCATCAGCTCGTGCGAGTGTCAAAGACATGGATTTATCTGCGTTGCAAGGCAAAAAAGTCGCCTTGTATATATCCACCATCGGAGACCAAGGATCAGGCAATATTGCAGGGGGTCGCTACTCACTGGATGCTTTGATTCGTGGTGAATATCTAAACACACCAAACAGCGTGACAGATTATGCCTATCCCAACTATACCACCACTGCCAGTACGAATGCAGGTACGATTAACAGCACCACCACATCACAGTCTGTCCTAAACGCCCCTAGCCAGTCTATCAACCAAAGCAGGGGCGAGCATGGTCAAGGGCGTATCGGCATCGCCACGCAAGGCATGGGTGAATTTCGCAACGAAACGCTCATCACCAATCCAAGAGATGTGTCGTTTTTGCACAATCTCATCCAAACCATGTTCTTTTTGCGTGACATAGATGTTGTATCGCCAGAATATGCCGATACAGATGTATTTATTACGGTAGATGTGTTTGGCACCATCCGTAGTCGCACTGAGCTGCACATCCATAATAGGGAGACCTTGCAGGCGGTGACCAAATTAGAGTATTTTGCCGTAGATAGAGCAAGTCGCAAGCTGTTGATAAAGCCCACCACCAGCAATTTTGAGAGTCAATATCAAGAACGCTATGCGTTATGGATGGGACCTTATAAAAAAGACAAAAGCCTACAACAAAGCGATCGGCTGATGGTAGATTTCTCGGATGTCGTGCCCTATGATTCAGCTTGGGCGATGAGTGCTCCTAGCTTCACCCCACAAGAGGCTGATGATGAGGTGATTGTCCATCCTGATGTTTTACGTCAAAACAGTCAAGACTAGGAGGTAATATATGCTAAGCAGACTCACTTATTTTTGGCTAAGCACACTGAC
>JBHCFR010000121.1:0-4270 GCA_041801945.1 Moraxella sp.
ATGTCACCAAAAAAGGCAAAAACCCCTTGATTGTCGCCCTAGGATACAGCCAAGCCCAGCAGCGTTATTTTGCCGTCTCCAATGCCAACAACAAACGTAAGGGCAACCCTGAACATATCCTAAAAGAGTGCCAACAAAAGGGATATAGCGATTGCACCATCGCTTGGGACGGAAAATAATCTTTTTTATCATGACTGTTTATGTCATCGCCAATAGGAATGCCTTATGAACAAGCTGTTACTTGCCCTATCCGCCTTGCCCATCTTGACAATCGCTACATCCGCCCTTGCCAATCCCAATGTCGCCATGCAACAAGCCACAGGCTACTACATGAGCAATTGCGGTGGTCCAACCCCTGCCCATTGCGGTGGCGGTACAACATCTCAAAAACCACCAAGCCTGCCCTTGGTCACGGTGGTTTGGGCGTATGACAACAAAAAGCAAAGCAACATGCCTTTATTCTATGGGGCGAATACATACGAGCAAATTGATCGTGTTGGCGAACTGATGATGGCGCATGGCGTAGAGCATTGCCAAAAGACCTATGGGGGCAGATGTGAAGCAGCGGGCTTTATTTATGGTAATAAGTGGGTAGCGGTCGCCTCCACCCACTCTAAGGGCGAAGAAGCACCCAGTGCCGCCGCCTCAGGTAACAATAAAGCCACCGCCGAACAAAAAGCCATTGAAGAATGCAAAATCACAGCCGCCGATGAAGGCTACAACGCCAATGATTGCAAAGTCATTTATGCCAGCCATCTGCGTAATGTCAAGACCGCCCTCCCAAGAAGAAAAACCGCCAGTATCATTGGGGACATTCTCTATCCCTAATTTTTATCCAACAATTTGTATCAAGGAGTGACCATGAATAAGACCTTACTAACCCTATCTGCATTACCCCTCTTAGCCATCAGCACAGCCGCCCTTGCCAATCCCAATAGTGCCGCCCAGACTGCCATGCGTCAAATGGAGGGTTGGGCGATGGCAAACTGCGGCAGCCCCAATCCTGCTCATTGCAACAGCGGTGGTGGCAGTGGTAACGCGAATGGCTACTCCGATGCCCCTGTGGTGGCAGCCGTCTGGGCGTATGACAACACCAAAGCAAGCAACATGCCCCTATTTTATAAAGTCTATGCCCTAAAAGGTCATGCCTATGTCGGCGAGTCGCTGGCGGACTACGGTGCAAGGCACTGCCAACAAACCTATGGTGGTAGATGTGAGGCAGGCAGCTATGGATACGGCTATCAATATTATATCGCTGTTACCTCCACGCATGACGCAGGTACGAATGCTCCTAGTTATGTTGATTATGCCGAAACTCGCTCAAAGGCAAAAAAAGCGGCACTCAATGTATGCCAGCAACAAGCGGCAGTGGAAGGCTTTAACCCCAAAGACTGTAAAGTCATTTTTCACAAAAAATTAGACTCCGTCAAGTCAGAAGTCCCAAGCAAAACCCTCGCCAATGCCTTGTAAGCACCAAGGCAAGCAGCTAAGCTAAACATCTAAACTAACAGCTAAGCCCCCAAACAAAAAAAGATGGTTACACGTACCATCTTTTTTATTATCTCATCGCTAGGAGATCTCTGTACCCACACCAAGCGTCTCCATGCTCCATCGTGGCACACATGACACCCTAAGGTCATCGGTCTGCCCCATCATCAGCCGACAGTAGCCAGCATAGGCAATCATCGCTCCGTTATCCGTGCATAGAGGTAGCGGTGCATAATACACGCTTGCCCCCATGGCAGACAGAGCCGTCTCTAAGTGCGTGCGTAGGGTTTGGTTGGCAGAGACGCCCCCTGCGATGACAAGCTGTGTTAGCCCTGTCTGTTTTAGGGCTTTGGTGCATTTTTTGACGAGTGTATCCACCACCGCGTACTCAAAACTTGCCGCGATGTCTGCTCGCACCTTAGGGTCGGTGTCACTGCCTTTGGTGTCCTTGATGAGGTTATGCACCGCCGTTTTCATTCCACTAAAACTAAAATCCAAGCCCCGACCCATCATCGGACGTGGCAGCTCATGGGCGTGCTGATTGCCCTCTTTTGCCAGTCTCTCCACATTAGGTCCACCGGGGTAAGGCAGACCGAGCATTTTGGCGGTTTTGTCAAAGCATTCGCCCACCGCATCATCGATACTCTCTCCTAATATCTCATATCGCCCCACGCCCTCTGCCTTGACCAGCATGGTATGCCCCCCAGAGACAAGCAGACACACGAAGGGGAAATCCAGCCTACTTTGCCCCACAGAGCTTGACAAATCGGTCATCGGATCTATCATCGGTGCCAAAAGATGCCCCTCCATGTGATGTACGCCCACCGCAGGGACACCCAGTCCATAAGCCAGCGTCCGCCCAAATAACGCCCCCGTCATCAGTGCTCCTATCAATCCGGGACCTTTGGTATAAGCCACCGCGTCAATGTCATGCTTATCCATATCCGCCTTTACCAAAAGCTCATCAAACAGCGGGACGAGCTTACGAATATGATCTCGGCTGGCGAGCTCTGGCACGACACCGCCATAGGTGGCATGCAGCTCAATCTGACTGTACAGCACCTGAGCGAGCACACCGCCCCTGCCATCGTTCATCTCACTGTCATAAATGGCAAGCCCTGTCTCATCGCAGGACGTCTCTAAACCTAATACTTTCATGATGTCTTTGCTTAAAAATTTGAGCTATTATAACATTCTACACGCTTTTTTGAGGGTAAGATTATTGAAAGGCAGACTGTTTTATGTTAATTTTAGAGTATCCCACACGACCGCTATTTTGCACATACCTCATCACAGGATAAGGAAAAACCTCATGAAACAGCTCTATTTGGCAGGCAGTATCGCACTTTATGGCTTGATGGCAGTCCCTGCTGCTGCCAGCACTCCCGCCACTCCCACACCAGCACAGCTTCAAACCATCAAGAGGGTGGTCGCCAGTGCACCTGATACCATCACGGACAAGTCCACCAAGACCGCCGTCGTGCAGGCACAAGACACCATCGCCGAACTGCTTTTGCGTGCCTCTTGCTCTCGTGAAGAGTTTCAGCTGTCGCTTGGGGGTATTCAGGCACTGACCGCCCAACCATTTAACCTCATGAATAACCTATCCTACTTGCCGTACCACCCAAAAGATCGCTGTGTTAGCGTCAAGAATCTGGGTAATTGGCACATGGAAGCTCAAAATGTGCTTACCTTTAATGTCATCTATGCCTCTGATGTCTCAGGCGAGACCACCGCCGCCCTTGTCAAGCTCATCTTTGATAACGGCAAATGGCTCGTCCTTGAACATATGGTGCGTAGCTAGTCCATACCCTCTATCTTTTGGTATAACCCATGACAAACCCTACTCTCATCATCGGTCTTACAGGCGGTATCGGCAGTGGCAAAAGTGCTGCCAGTGACTATTTTGCCACGCTTGGCATAGACATCGTGGATGCTGACGTCATCAGTCACGCCATCACCGCCAAAGGCTCGCCCATGTTGCCCATCTTATCACAGGCGTTTGGGGCCGACATCTTATCAGAGGGCGAACTAAACCGCACCAAACTTCGCCAAATCGTCTTTGCCGACTCTGATAAGCTCGCCCGCCTAAATGCCCTCATCCATCCTGCCATACGCACTTAAATCAAGCAGGGGCTCAGTGATGCCAAAAGCCCCTATGTCATCTTATCTGCTCCCTTGCTGTTGGAGAGCATCAAAGACGGCGATGAGGGCTTATCTGCCTTGTGTGATAGGGTTTTGGTGGTGGATGTGCCGACCGATGTGCAGATACAAAGAGCGGCTCGGCGAGATGGTCAGAGCAGTGCCGATATTTTAGCCATCATCAATCGTCAGATGAGCCGTGAGCAGCGACTGGCTTATGCCGATGATGTCTTGGATAATTCTGGGGGGCTAGATGAATTGTATCGCCAAATTGACCAGTTACATCAAAAATACCTAGCATTGGCAGCACAAAATAAGCCTTTGTAAGAAAATGCTGACATCACTTGACGATTTTGGTGTATTCTCTTCGCTGATGACTTTTGGCATAATACGCCCATCAGCAAGGAGTTGGCACATGGATAAGCCCAATGGATGACCGCTGATGGTAGGAAGTCTTATGGACAGCTCTTATGGATAAGGACGGGCATTAAGCCCTCATTAAACCACAAACTCTCCCCCAAGTTTGTGGTTTTATTTTTGCACAAGCAGACAAGCCACGCCAAAGCACGAGCCTTCTGCCTCTTTTATACTCACTTAACCCCAAAATACCCCTCTAATCCCTGCTCAATCGTCTCAAATG
>JBHCFR010000122.1:0-21627 GCA_041801945.1 Moraxella sp.
ACTGATAGGGAGCAAATAGCCTTGTCTTACAAGTACGCTGAACAATGTAATAAGATGTTGCAAAAAGTGCCGAACCCCCAAACGCAAAAATCACCGCATTAGTGTGCAACGGTCTTAAACGCCCAAAGGATAGCCAAGATGTATCAAAATTAAGTACTGGCCATGCAAGCTGCGATGCAATAAAGACACCGACTGTCATGCCAATAATACCCCAAAATACTGCCATGATGGTGAAAAGACGCACAAGCGTCACTTCATATTCATGGTCAACGTTTAATGGGGCCACTGCTGTTTTAGATAGACTCATGGGATAGGTTTCCTGTGCAGCCCGATTTATTTCGTTGTTTGATGACAGTAGTCATCAAAATTGACGTTTTTCAATTATGTTTGTCTATTGTAACGCAAAATTCACCAAATATCATCCATCAAAGCTGCTTTTAGGAAAAAACCTTTAAAAAAGTAAGGAAATCTAACAATCAGACAATGACCACAATCTTTCCTATGACTGGCTTACTCGTGATGAGCTTGGCTTGCGTTAAATCCACACTCGCAATAGGGTATTGAGATGGGTTTTTCACCATGTATTATACAACACAATTGTAAGTTTTCGGCTATGTTTTGTAAAAAATAAATGGAAATTTTCACATTTTTTTAAAATTTTTTGTAACTTTTGCCAAATTTTCATGGTTTTAATCAGTTTTTTCAATTAAAAATGAGCTTATTTGTCTTAGTTTAAAAACTTTTACTGACTCTAGTTGAGGGTTTTTTGTTGTATAAAACAAATCATTTTTTGATTGATAATTTATATTCTTAAATAATATAGGATGAAGCGGTACGTCTGATGATGATTTGTGCTTTTTTGTAAAATGACGATTTTTTGCTGATTTTTGCTTTATAATAGGGCGGTATTTTTATTTTGGAATGATTCTTATGGCAAAATTTCTAAGTCAAGCATGGTTTGATGAAGTGCACACCCTAAATGCCCAATCAGGCGAGCTACATCTGCCTCCGAGCCTTGCCAATTTGATTGTCAATGTGAGCATCACAGGCGACGACCCCAAAGAGCTACACCTAAAAGACGGTAAGCTTGGTCAGCATCATACTGACGGTGCTGTCAGCACGATTAATATTGACAGCGACACATTAGCCGAAATCATCTCGGGCAAAGACATCAATGTGGCATTAGAGGCTTTTATGATGGGTAAAATCCGTATTGATGGTGACATGTCAGCCGTGATGGCACTGCAATCTGCCAAGCCAAGCTTGGAGCAAAAAGCACTTTATAAAGAAATTTTAAAGGTGACCGAGTTTTAGGGATAATCGCTGCTCTATTAGCTTCATGTTTTAGACCACAAGCCCTATCGCCAAAACCAAACCCCGTCTTATAACGGGGTTTGGTTTTATGAGAGCTGGACAGAGATTTGAGTTAGACAGGCATTTGGTACAGACGCATGATGCTAGGATAACCGAGCAATTGACGAAGTTTTGTGATGCCCTCTTCTAGATGTGCACGTGAACGCACCACCACCTGTATGAAGGTCGCACCCACACCGCCTGTTGCCGTAGATTTCTCATCTGCCTTCACTATCGTCTGCTCAATGCCGATATTCAAATCACGCAGCTCGTAGATGGCTTGGCTCATCTGTTCTTCGTTGAGCATGGCATGGATTTTTAGTGCCGCAGGAAAATGCAACTGCCCCACCGAATGGTCATGATCAATTTTGACATCCGATTTCCAGTTTAGTTGTATGACTTGATAGGGGTTCTCAGCCCGTATTTTTTCTAAGGCATAGCACTTATGACGATGCACAATCAGCCCTTGACGTGCTGACAGATGTCCTACGATATGATCGCCATACATGGGATTGCAGCATTTAGAAAAGGCAACTTCCACGCCCTTAATCCCCGCCAAAAGATGCTTGGTTTGGGTAATCTCTGCCCCATCTGCGATGTCCACCTCTTCACTAAACAGACGAGAGACCACAAGCTGTGGCAATAACGAGCCTGTGGCGATTTGCAGGAAAATATCACTTTGAGCACCCACGCCACGCCACGCCAAAATGTCCGCCCAATCTTGCTCTGATAAGTCAGCCAGAGTCTTATCATAAGGTTTTAGGGCGCGCATGAGTGCTTCTTTGCCATAATACTCTTTTTCTTCATGAGGTAGGTGTTTTAAGAACTTTAAAATCTCATTGCGTGCCTTATTGGTCGCCACAAATCCTAGCCAGTCCGCCTTCGGTGTGGCATTTTTATCAATATCAATGCTGACGGTATCGCCATCTGCCAACACCAATCCAAGTTTACCATGCTCTCCATTGATGTCTGCACCTGTGGCGATATTGCCCACCATGGGTCCTACGGCATAGGCAAAATCAAGAGCGGTCGCACCACGTGGCAACTCATAAGCGCGTCCCTGTGGGCTATAACAGACGATTTTGCGTTCATGCAAATAGCTCATGAGTTCATTGATGACTTTGAGCGATGTTTCGGCATCCTCACCCTCCACCATCGCCAAATCTTTCATGTTGCGTAGGCTGGCTTGTATCACAGATTGGCTGATGTCATTTTTGTTATTGCCCAAGACGCCAAGCCGAGAGGCCTCTTTCATGCGGACTGTCATGATGGTGACTTTGATGAAGTTATAATCTTTTTGGTAAATCAAAGACAGTGACTGATTACCCCCTGCTAAGGGTTTACGGATGTTATCCTTGATGTTATCATTGGCAATTTCAAATTTTTGGATGAGATGATAGGCAAGCTTATCGCAAGCGCCGATGTCCTCTAACACCACTTCAAAGTCATATTGGCGAGTCAGCCGATTGGCTTGACCGCGATTTTTAAAAAATTGACGGTACATGCTGGTGCGATTATCCAGTACTTGAACATGACCTTTGAGGTTCAAATGATTGAGCAGCTTTTGTAAATAGGTGCTAATCTCAATTTTTTGGAAATTTCTCCCCAAGCCATGCTGCAACAATTTATCATTAAATTTATTGTACATGACTGGATTTAGGTTGCGATAGCAAAGCAGCTCAATATAATCGGCGATGTCGTTTAGCCCCATGATGCGCGCAAATGGCACATAAAAGTCCAAAGTCTCACGTGCTGTGGATTTTTGTTTCTCTTCACGCACCGCATCCATCGTACTCATGTTATGCAAACGGTCAGACAGCTTAATGATTAACACACGAGGGTCAATCAAAGTGGCATTTAAAATTTTATGAAAAGTCGCTGCCTGAGACTGCTGCTTATTCATGCTGCTTGATTTTAGTTTGGTGACACCATCCACCAGTCTTGCCACCGTCTCGCCGAACTCACTCATCAGCATCTCATCAGTGACTTCTGTATCCTCCACCGTATCGTGCAAAATCGCGGCAATGATGGAGTCTCTGTCCAGCAAAAATCCCGCCAAAATCTCCGCCACCGCCATCGGATGTGTGATGTATGGCTCACCCGATTTTCGTCTGTCTTTGATGTGTGCCACATCGCCAAAATGGCACGCACGCAATACATCCGCCCGCTCTTTGGGATCCAAATAGCTCACCGCATTCATCAAACTGTCCTTGGCTTCATCAACCAAAGGATGACTAAAACGGGTAGGGATATTATCAGCGTGGTAATTGGCTAACATGGCTGGCTCGGTTATTTCGGTTATTTAGGTGGACAACTGTTTGATGATTGATGTTGAATTTGACAGCTCAACCAAACATGAGGTTGATTTTATGCTAAGATTTTGGGCGTATTCCTCACCAAAAAAATCAAATTCCGAACCTTATAATTAATCAGTTTTCCATATCATTGTCAAGAAAAATTTCAGTGATTTTATGGACTTATTTTTATGATATTATCATGAAAACCAAATAGTCCTAAATAATCGCAAATCGTCACAAATAATCTTAGCATGGTTTGTGATAAAATAAAAACCATGCCAATAAATAGCATGGTTCTGGTGGTTTGTGTTGGCAGCCTATCTACCTAACGCCAAAATTTCGTCAGGCTTTCATGAATAAGATTTTCATCAAAAGCCATTACCCGCCATCGGGTCAAAGGGTGGCGGCTCTTTTTTGACATACACCTCTTCTGGCTTATCTAAAATCGCACGCGTGACATGACCCTCAGCGATTTCACGCAGAGCAAGTACTGTTGGTTTATCACCGTCAGGGGTTACGAGCGGATCTGCACGCCCTGTGGCAAGCTGACGTGCTCGTCTAGACGCCACCAAAATCAAATCAAAACGGTTCTCTACCGTATCCAAACAATCTTCAATCGTCACTCGTGCCATGGTCACACTCTTTTAAATTGATAATAATTTGCCATTATAACAGAATTTGAGCGGTTTTTAAAATAAATTTAACTCATCAATAATTGGCTAATCAGTTTTTCATGACGCACCGTCTGCTTGTCTATGGCAAGACGATAGGTGGTGATGATGGCTTGTATCTCCAAGAGTGCCACCGCAAAATCATCATTAATCACCACATAATCAAAATTCACATATTCCTGCATCTCGCGTACCGCACCTGCCAGTCGCGCCTCAATGACTTTTGTGGCGTCCTGATTGCGATTCATGAGCCGACTTCTTAGGGCGTCACGACTTGGGGGTAAAATAAATATCATCACCGCCGAATCAATGAGCTTTTTGACCTGTAACGCCCCCTGCCAGTCAATCTCCAAAATCACATCCATGCCTGCACTTAGCAAATCTGTCACCGCTTTTTTGCTGGTGCCATAATAATGGTCAAACACCTGAGCGTGCTCCAAAAACTCGCCCTGATTGACCAAACGGATGAACTCCTCTTGATTGGTGAAATAGTAATGCTTGCCATCTATCTCGCCACGGCGTGGTTCACGGGTGGTGTGCGAGACACTCACAACAAGATTGGTCATGCTCGCCAAAAGCTCTTTGACCAATGAGGTTTTTCCCGTACCTGAGGCGGCGGTGATGATGAACAATGTACCTTGTGTGGAAGCTGGATTGGTCATGATGATTCTGCCAAAATGGTAATATTTTGTAAATTATAACACAATTTACCCTATCCAAAATGGCAAAATATGGTAAAGTAAGCAGTTTCATTCATTTATTCTGTCTAATCATGCAAATTTTACTCGCCAATCCTCGTGGTTTTTGTGCTGGTGTTGATAGAGCCATCGCCATTGTCAATGAAGCCTTACGCCGTTTTCATCCGCCCATTTATGTCCGTCATGAAGTCGTCCACAACAAATTTGTGGTGGAGGATTTGGCAAATCGTGGGGCGGTTTTTGTTGAAGAACTAGACGAGGTACCAGATGGGGCGATTGTCATTTTCTCTGCTCATGGCGTCTCCAAGGCGGTAGAAGATGAGGCGACTCGCCGTGATTTGACCGTGTTTGATGCCACTTGTCCACTGGTCACTAAGGTGCATATAGAAGTTGGTAAATTTGCCAAAGACGGCATGGATGCCATTTTGATTGGACATGCAGGACATCCTGAGGTTGAAGGCACCATGGGGCGATTTGACACCAGTTTTGGCGGTCGCATTCATTTGGTGGAAGATGTCGGCGATGTCGCCACGCTAGATTTTGGGGCGGATAAAGAGCTTGCCTTTGTCACTCAGACCACGCTCTCCATGGATGATACCGCCCAAGTGATTAACGCCTTAAAAGAAAAATTCCCCAAAATCAACGCCCCGCACAAAGATGACATTTGTTATGCCACCCAAAACCGCCAAGACGCCGTCAAGTCACTTGCCAAGGAATGCGAGGTTGTCCTAGTTGTGGGTTCGCCCAACTCGTCTAATTCTAGTCGCTTACGTGAACTTGCCGAGCGTTTGGGGGCAAGGGCGTATCTCATAGACAACGCCGCTCAAATGGACAAAGCATGGTTTGATGATGTCGCACGTGTTGGCGTTACCGCAGGTGCCTCTGCCCCAGAGGTGCTCATCAAAGAGGTGCTAGACACCTTACAATCATGGGGGGCGGATGCACCCACCGAACTGTCCGGCATCGAGGAGAACGTGACGTTTAGCCTACCTAAGAGTTTAAGATAACACCATTTTGGTATATACATCCTTATTTGACACCAATTTGGCAATGTAGCAATGTCCTATTTCATCATCATGGTGAATAATGACCAACGAAAAATGGTGAGTGAGCAATGTCTAACAAAAGACGTCTGGCAAAAGACGTCTAGTGAAAAATGTCTAGTAAAAGATAACTGATGAAGCGTTCTAGGGTACGCCCCAGCATTTATTGAAAATCCTCCAAGGGGCAACCTTTTTATCTTTCATCTGTTTTACTGTTTTTTAGCTTGTCAAACCCTCCAAAACTGTGCATAATAGCAAGATTTATCATCCCAATCAAATAGGTAGGCATCATGTCATTTTTAACCCATCATACAGAAATCGATGATGTGAATATTGAGAAAATCACACCCCTAATTACCCCCGCCCAACTCAAACGCACCTATCCATTATCCAGTCAAGCCTTCAACACCGTACTACATGGTCGCAAGGTGATTCAAGACATTTTAGATGGTGTGGATAAACGCATTCTGGTCGTGGTTGGTCCCTGCTCTATTCATGACATCAAAGCCGCTCACGAGTATGCGGACAAATTAAAAGCCCTAGCAGAAGAGCTAAACGACGAGCTCTTTATCGTCATGCGTGTCTATTTTGAAAAACCACGCACCACCACAGGCTGGAAAGGCCTCATTAATGACCCAAACATGAACGACAGCTTTGATATTGAAAAAGGTCTTGGCATGGCACGCAAGCTCCTCTTAGAGCTCAATGAAAAAGGACTGCCCTGTGCCACCGAAGCCCTAGACCCCAACACACCCCAATACATGCAGGACCTCATCAGTTGGTCCGCCATCGGAGCTCGCACCACCGAATCACAAACCCACCGTGAAATGTCCAGCGGTCTGTCCTGCCCTGTGGGCTTTAAAAATGGCACAGACGGCTCCATGACTGTGGCGGTCAATGCCATGCAGGCCGTCAAGTCAGGTCATAGCTTTTTGGGGTTATCCTCAGATGGTCAAGTCTCCATCATCAAATCCAAGGGCAATAAATATGCCCATGTCGTCTTACGTGGTGGTAACGACCAGCCCAACTATGACGAAACCGCCATCGCCGCTGCCGAAAATGAACTTGCCAAAGGCAAAACCAATGGCAAAATCATGGTAGATGCCAGCCACGCCAACAGTGGCAAAGACCCCTATCTACAACCGATGGTCATCCAAAACATCGCAGAACAAATCAAAAACGGCAACAAGTCCATCATGGGACTCATGATTGAGAGTCATCTCAAAGGCGGACGACAAAACATCCCAACCGACTTATCACAGCTAGAATATGGCAAATCGGTAACTGACGGCTGCCTTGATTGGGACGCCACGGTTGATACATTAAGGCAGTTTGCCAAAGAGGTCAAAGAGTATCTGCCACATCGTTAAGCAGTAAATAACAAGCCGTCAAGCAAAAAGAGGGGCATTATGCACCCTCTTTTTTTGATGTGTTTGTCGTTGTATTGACAGCTTGGCAAATAGGGCTTATCCGTATAATTTGTTTAAATTGTGTTATAATCATCAATTTAGCCCGTTCTCTATCATGTCAAACCCCACCAATCCCAATCAAGGCTCGTTGTTTGGCTCGCTTTATATGGTGCTCGCCAGCCTTTTTTTTGCCTTGATGTTGGTATTCATTAAGCTGTCTGGGCAAAAATTTGGCATGAACACCTATGAGCTGACCTTTTGGCGAGTGCTGTTTTCGCTCATGGTTTTGGGTGTATTTTCTTGGTTAAAGGGGCGAGATTTTCGCACCAATTACCCAAAAGAGCATTTTTGGCGGTCTTTGGCGGGCTCTGCTGCTTTGCTCCTAAATTTTTATGTGGTGCTGCATTTGCCTCTTGCAACCGCCAGTACTCTACAAAACACCTCAGCATTATTTTTGGGTCTGCTGTCCATCATCATTCTCAAACAAAAGCCCTCTTTGATCAGTTGGTTCTCTCTCCTCTTAGGGTTTATTGGGGTCGTTATCCTACTCAAACCCACCGAAGGGGGCGACACGCTAACCATGCTCATTGGGCTAGCAAGCGGTGCGATTAGTGGCTATGCTTATTTACAGGTGCGTGAACTTAGCCTGTTTGGTGAACCTGCATGGCGGATTGTGTTTTATTTTTCCTTGTTATCCACCTTGATATCAGGGGCTTTGGCGATGTATTTTGGTTTTACGCCCATGAGCCTTGACATTCTTCCTTATGTTGTGGGCGTGGGTGTTACCGCACTGCTCGGTCAGCTTTTTATGACCTATGCTTATCAAGTGGGGCAAAAATTTGTGGTGGCGACACTGTCCTATCTGGGCGTGGTTTTTGCCATTGTGTTTGGCGTGGTGCTGTTTGGTGAACATTTGGACATGATTAGCTTGATTGGCATTGCCATCATCGTCATCAGTGGGATTTTAAGTGCGAAAAAATAATTCTAGATTTTGTGCTTCTTGATTGACCCAACTGTCATATTTGGCTGTCATTTAGTTATCACCCCTTAGCATTGGTGATTGATTGCATTGGTAGTTAATCAGCATTGGTAATTAACATGGCTTTTTTTAAAGGCTCAAAAGCCGTTTTACTCATTAGATCAGATTTCACCAAAACCCAAAAACCCTCTTGAAAAAATCATTTTTTGACAATAAAAACAGCCAAACCCATCCTAAGTTTAACCCATTTAATTTGCACTTATTTTAAATACTTATTTTTATACAAGGCAACATCATGACGACATTTAAAGACCTTCTCTCCAAAGACACCCAAAACCAACTCAAAGAGATGGGTGGTCGCTCATCCACCAAAACCAGTACTGAGGGCGACGGCAAACCCTCAACGGTCAGCATCATTGGCAAAAAAGAAGTGGCGGCACAAGTCAGACGCTTTGGCAGCGAGCTCATTGATGAAGACAAAGTCCTGTTCATGCAAGCAATGAGTGGTGTTCGCCCCCTAAAACACAGTCAGTCCGTCAATCACAGCCAAAAGACCAACACCAAAGACCCGACCGCCCTGTTTCGCCGTGCCAACGCCCAAGGAGAGCAGAGCATGACAGACGCCCCACTGTCTGACATGCAGACCCTGCTAAACCCCGTGGCAGGTGAGGCTTACCTAAGCTATAAGCACCCCACACTTCAAAACAAAGTCTTTGAACAGCTAAGATTGGGGAAGTTACGCTGGTATGATGCCGTAGATTTGCATGGTTCTAGCATAGATGAGGCAAGGGTCGCCGTCCAGACTCTCATCGCTGATGCCACCTGTTATGGTGAGACAGTCGTCAAAATCGTCCACGGCAAGGGTGCTGATGCCATCATCAAAACCTGTGTGAATGGCTGGTTGCGTCAAATGCCTGAGGTACTCGCCTTTGTTTCTGCACCTGCCAACGATGGCGGTAATGGGGCACTGCTCGTGCTCATCAAGAGGAAAAAGGTGGGTTGATGGCTGATGAGCTGATGTTAAGCAAGCAACATGCTCTGCTGTGTGCCGATATGATTCAACAATTAACCTCATGCTCACATACGCCCATCAAGTGTTAGAGTCTGTATCTCTTGGCGTGTTATCATGGACGTTTTTATTAACCGTCGAGATGATCTGATCAAGCCCCTCAATCTGTACCGTGCGATTAGGAAAGGGAATGTTAATGCCGTGATCATCAAAGGCGTATTTGATGCGTTCTAGTAGATCGCATTGTACCGCCCACCAGTCGCTGTTCGCCGTCCAAGCATAAAGCGTCAGATTCACTGAGCTGTCAGCCAGTGCTGTGACTCGCACGATGGGCTCGGGGTCTTTTAGGGTCAGTTCGTGTGCAGCTGCCGCCTCAATCATGATGGTGCGTGCCGTCCTAATGTCACTGTCATAACCGATGCCGACCAACACCTCGATGCGGCGATTTGGCAAAGATGAATAGTTCACGCTGGCACTGGTCATGATGTCGCCATTGGGGATGATGACCTCGTGATTATTAGGGGTACGAATGCGGGTATTGACCAAGGTAATCTCTTGCACCACACCTGTACGTCCGCCCACCTCCACAGAGTCGCCTCGACGAAAAGGATGAAAAATGACAATCAGCACGCCTGCTGCCAAATTAGAGACTTGATCCTTTAAAGATACGCCAATGGCGACTGTCATCGCACCCAGTACCGCCACAAAGGAGGTGGTGCTAATGCCCAGTTGGTTAAGCGATGCCAAAATCACCGCCGCCAACATCACCCCATACAAAAGATTGCTCAAAAAGCTGACCGCTGTGCCATCCATGGAACTTCGCACCATGGCTCGCTTGGCAAGATTGACGATGTGTCGCCCTATCCACTTGCCGACATAGAAAATCATGATGGCAAGCAACGCTTTGAGTGCAAAATCCGCCGAATTAGCAATCAGTGTCCGTGTATCCACTTGAATCCCCAAAAGATCTAGGGTGTAATCACTGGCTGTCTCTACGGTTTGGGTAGCCCCCGTAATCACCTCTTTGGTGACTTCGGTGACATTCTCCCCTGTTTTTGATGCGGTTGCCTCAATCTGCTCGGCAGACTCTTTGGCGACTTGTTTTAATTCTTTGACAATGGGCTGCTCTGATGCTAAGTTTTGGGTACTATTGGTCATAATTTAGTGCTTGCTAGGCGATGTATTTATCGTTTTATAAGTTATTTATCTCATGAAACCAAATCAGGTGGCTGTTAAAGATTCATCCATCAAAGCGTATGGGGGATAAGCCTAGTCTGTTAATTGGTCACTTCAATCTTATCACTGTATCGCCATGTGCGAATGATTCTAAGCTCACTAATCTCCCCCATCTCCTCATCAAAATGTCCGTAAGGGGCTGATTGACGCACCGATTGCTTGGCTGCCTCATCTAAGATGGCAGATCCTGATGATTCAAGCAAACGAATCGCCTTGACATGTCCATCAGGTGAGATGACCACCATGAGACGGACATCGCCCATGATGTTGTTACGGCGTGCTTCGTTGGGATAGTATTGATTGGCAATGCGTTCCACATGACGGCGAAAGTTTTCTAAATAGCCTGCTGCTACCCCATGCGTGGTGGCATTGCTATTGATGGTGTGTATGTTGGACTTAGAGGCAAAGACCTGCTGTTTTTGGGACAGCTGTGCCTCTAGGGTGCGGATTTTTTTGCGGATGCGCTCTTCTTGGGCTTCTAAGTTGTCTTGTTTCTTCTGTGTGTCATTATCCTCTTCGCTGTTGGTGTAGCGTATGGATAAAGTCGTGCGTAAATAGCTTTCTTGATAAGCTTGTTGTCGGCTTTGTTTTTGTAGATTGATGATGTCCTGAGTGTCTTCCATCTCCTCGCTAGTAGCAGGGCTAATCTCCGTCGTCTCTTGACGTAGCTGCTGCCTTACCTCGCCGCCGCCCTCTTGGCTGGCATTCGCCACAAAGCGAGCGTCTTTATTTTTTTCTTTATTGTCTTTTAGTACAGAAGCAACTTCTTGCACCATCTCATCAGGCATTGCCCCTGCACTAAATCCTATACCAAAAATCACAAAAGCATGTACTGCCACCGCAATCACGGTCGCCATAGGAATGTCCAAGTTTTTACCTGCCAAGGCATTTTTAAAAAAGGTTTTGGGAGGGCTCGTCACAGACTATCTCGTGAATAAAATAGATGATATTTTACCTTATTTTAGCAAAACTGACAAATCAAAAGGACAAAATACACAGCAGCACCATGGTGGGTTATCCTGACACATCGCATGAAGTACCCATAAATTACAAAAAACAGATGACAACACCCAAAAACTTTGCTATAATTCGCCCCCATTGGTGACGTGGCTGAGCGGTTGAAAGCGCACGCCTGGAAAGTGTGTATACGTTAATAGCGTATCGAGAGTTCGAATCTCTCCGTCACCGCCAGATATTGACATCGCCCCCTAAATCCCATCTGGATTTAGGGGGCGATTTTTATGCCTACTCTTCAATTTTTATGCCTACTCTTCAAAGGTGTCTTCTGCCGATGCCAAGCGATGAATGTATCTCTCAAACCAAAATGGCATAAAAGGCACAACAGAGGCAACAAGTCCAATCAAAAACACCTTCAATGACCAGCCTCTCACTTGACATACCACAAGCAACACCACAAGAAAAGCGATAAACAACACACCATGTACCATGCCTGCATAAGGCACCAAAAAAGGTTTGTCAAATTGATATTTGAGCGGCATGGCGATAAATAGCAGCACAATAAACGAAATGCCTTCTAGAAAACTCATCAAACGTAAGTGGGTGGGGGTCATTTTTATCCTTCTTTTGCAATCAGCGTTGGTTATTTTAGTGGTGGCTATTTTAGCTATCCTGACAAGACAGCAAGCCTAGATACTGATGTGTATCGGCTGCCATCTGCCCGTTTGGTTATTGTTTGACCCAAGCCCCATCTCTCCACACAAGTGCAAATTTGGTTGCTTTGCCGTCTTTTTCTGAGCCGATGTACTGTTCGCCCATTTTGCGTGACCATCGCAGGATGGTCGGATTACCCTCATCATCGGTGGTCGGTGCAGTTAGAATATAATGAAATTTGGGGTCAAGCTCCTTGGAGATGGCTTGCAACTCCGTGACCTTGGGTGGACGCGTTTCCCTAATTTTGGGGAATTTAGAGGCTGCCAAAAACAGCCCTGCCGCCCCCTCACGCAGCACATAATGGTCATCAAACCGCTGTGAACGCAGATTTGGCATAGCTATCGCCGTCATGCGTGGCGGTGCTGCCTCGCCATTTTTGAGCACTTTTCGGGTGTTGTAGCATTTTTGGCAGGCGAAATATGCCCCAAATCGTCCAGTTTTTAATTCCATATGCCCATCGCATTTATCGCAGTCAATGGTTGGTACTTCCACATCTTTTCGTGCCTCAAAGACGCCCTGCTCTAATAGATAACCATCACAGTCAGGATTATTGCCACAAACATGGAGTTTTAACCCACCATCCACGATGTAGCCATCCATCGCTGTGTGGCATTTTGGGCAACGTTTTTTGGTCAATAATGCTCGCACTTCATCGTCATCATCACTGGTCTGACTGGCAAATGCCTCAACCGCCATCAAATTCTTGGTGCCCTTACAGCGTTCTTTGGGAGGTAGATTGTAGCCTGTACAGCCCAAGAATACCCCTGTTCCCCCTGTGCGAATCTGCATCGGTCGTCCGCACAGATCGCAATGAATGTCTGGCACGTTGGTGGGGTCATTGGGCTTCATGCCGTCTTTGGCTTTGGCGGTTTCTATTTTGCCTTTAAAATCACCATAAAATTCATCAAGCACGACCTTATAATCCACCTCACCTTCTGCCACATCATCAAGTTTATCTTCTAAATTGGCGGTGAAGGTATAGTCCATCAAGTCTGGAAAGCTGCCAATCAGACGATCCGTGACAATATCACCCATCTTTTCGGCAAACAGGCGTTTATTTTCGGTGCGGACATAGCCACGCTCTTGAATGGTAGAGATGATTGAGGCATAAGTGGATGGTCTGCCGATACCCCGTTTTTCAAGCTCTTTGACAAGGCTTGCTTCGGTGTATCTGGCAGGCGGCTTGGTGAAATGCTGGCTTGGGATAATCTCACTAACCCTAAGCACTTCGCCCACTTTGACATCAGGCAGTATCACATCATCAGACTTAGCAGGGGGCTGAGCTTTGGTATAGCCATCAAAGGTCATCACACGCCCTTTTGCCTTTAACTCCACATTGCCAGAGGATACCGTCAAAGTCATGGCAAGATACTGGGCAGGGAGCATCTGACACGCCACAAACTGCCGCCAAATCAGCTCGTATAAACGCTGTGCATCCCGCTCCATGTCTTTTAGGTGCGTGGATAATACCGATACATCAGAGGGGCGAATTGCCTCGTGAGCCTCTTGGGCGTTTTGTTTGTTGCCATAGACATTGGGGGTATTTGGCAAATAGTGCTGACCATAATTTTTCTCAATATAGGCTCGCACCCCCTGCAACGCATCGGCACTTAAAAAAGTGCTGTCCGTACGCATATAAGTAATGTGTCCTGCTTCATACAGACGCTGAGCGAGCACCATGGTTTTTTTGACATTAAAGCCAAGCCGAGTGCTTGCCGACTGCTGCAAAGTGGAGGTAATAAAAGGTGCCGAAGGTTTGGACTGCGTGGGTTTTTGCTCACGCTCAGAGACGATAAAGGGATTCGCCTTTAAAATATCCACCACTTTATCCGCCTCTCTTTGGTTGGCAAGGGTCAGCTCTTTGCCATGTTGGCGGACGGCTTCTAAATAAATCGCCTCTTGGCTTTGGCTTAGGGTGTCGGCATGAATCTGCCAGTATTCGGTCGGTGTAAAGGCACGAATCTCACGTTCTTTTTCCACCACAAGGCGAGTGGCGACACTTTGTACACGTCCTGCTGATAAGCCTCGTGCCACTTTCGCCCAAAGCAGCGGCGAAACCATAAAACCCACCACCCGATCCAAAAACCGTCTTGCCTGCTGAGCATTGACACGGTCATAGTTGAGTGCGCTTGGGTGATTAAAGGCTTCGGTGATGGCGGATTTGGTAATCTCATTAAACACCACACGGCTGTATTTGGCATCACTGCCACCGATGACTTCTTTTAAATGCCATGCAATCGCCTCTCCTTCACGATCCAAGTCCGTCGCCAGATAAATGGTATCGGCGTCTTTGGCGAGTGCCTTTAACTCTTTGATGACTTTGGTTTTATTGGGCAAAATCTCATAGTGAGCCTCCCAGTTATTCTCAGGATCGACGCCCATTCTACGCACCAAGGCATTTTGGGCTTTTTGCTCACGGGTCAGCCCCTGCTCATCGCCTTTATCCGCCCGACCTGTTCCTGATACAGGCAGATCACGCACATGACCCACGCTAGAACGCACGACATAGCCTGAGCCTAGGTATTTATTGATGGTTTTGGCTTTGGCAGGCGACTCTACGATGACCAAGGATTTGCCCTTGGCAGATGACATGGCGGTGTCCTCTGTTTTTTTGGTGCTTTTGGTGGTGGTTTTGCTCGCTTTGACGGTGTTTTTGGTGCGTGTACTTGGTTTTTTAGGAAGTGCCATGGGTCGCCTTTATGTCTGATTATCATGTTAAAATGTTCACTTTATAAGGTGGCTTGGGCATTTTGTCAATAGTTTATGTCAATAATTTAACAATTTTATTCACATTTATTCATCAATCACCCTCAAATACGCCATAAAATATCTCACCTCATCTTCTGTGCAGCGGCTTTAACACCCAAACAACGCTCGTCTGACAACACTAATGTTCATCGCCAACACGCTCTAAAAATGCTTTTAATGACATCAAATCTTGCTCTATTTTCATCATTGCCTGCTCATCTTTGGCGGCGAAACTCTTGGTGTATTGCTCATCTTGCCAATACAAAATCACGCTATTGGCTTTGGTGGTCAAGCCGTTAAGGTGTGCACAAAAACTCTTCGGCGGCAAGCATGGGCTAGGTACAGACAACCCCTCCTCAGTCTGCCACGTTTGCCCTGTCCACAGCAGGCGTTTGGCAGGCAGTCGCCATTTGTCATCAATCACAGCATACTGAGCGATCATATGATGGCTGTTGGCTTGTCCGGCACAAGACTCCGTGGATACCGATTTTAACCAATTGGGCATGGCGACAAGCTTAGGGTGCAAGCCTATCTTGCGAGCAAACAGCCTCATCTCGCCAATACGCACCTCGCTGATTTTTGGTTTTAAACTCATGATGTTACCCAGCACAAAAAACAAAGCAACGACCACCACCAAGACACCTATTGTCATGCATTCATCCTACCATCATTTATGATGCCCCATGCCAAGACAGACCGTGCGTCTTTGGCTTGATGGCACTTCATCTTACTTCACTTAGCATCATCACTTACATTAAAATCTGACGTTTACCGCTATTATCCATAGGGCTAACGAGTCCTGCCTCCTCCATCATATCCACGATACGTGCAGCACGGTTATAGCCGATGCCAAGCTTACGCTGAATGCTAGAAATGGACACTTTTCGGCTTTCCATGACAAATGTCACCGCTTGATGATAATATTCATCATCGCCCCCTCTGCTCAAACCTTCACCGCTGCCCTCACCTTCAAAAGTATAGCTGTTTGACAAATCAATATAATCAGGGCGACCCCGTTCTCGCCACGCATCGCACACGCGATTGACCTCGTCATCATCCACATAAGCCCCATGCACGCGTTGGGGCGTGTTCTCGCCCGGTCCGATGAACATCATGTCACCGTTGCCAAGCATGCTCTCTGCCCCACCTTCCTCAATGATGGTGCGGCTATCCACCTTAGAATTCACACGCAACGCCA
Organism: Moraxella sp.; assembly: GCA_041801945.1. Taxonomy (GTDB): domain Bacteria; phylum Pseudomonadota; class Gammaproteobacteria; order Pseudomonadales; family Moraxellaceae; genus Moraxella. The sequence goes on from JBHCFR010000122.1 coordinate 16,313, forward strand.
CACGAGAGGGGATGTTTGCCTTGATGAGACCTGTCACCACATTGACCGTCGGTCTTTGGGTGGCAAGCACCAGATGAATACCTGCGGCTCGTGCTTTTTGGGCAAGACGGACAATCGGCTCCTCGGCGGTCTTACCAAGCTGCATGATCATGTCGGCAAATTCATCTGCGACAATGACGATGAGGGGTAAGGGTTTTAGTTTGGGGGCACTCTTAATACTCACATTCTCATCGGCACGCCACAGCGGATCAAAAATCGGCTCGCCTGCTTGGTCTGCTTGTATTACTTTCTTATTAAACTCTGAGATTTTACGCACTCGCAATAGACTCATGAGCTGATAACGTCGCTCCATCTCATTAACACACCATGTCAAAGCCGCTGTCGCCTCGGTCATGTCAGTGATGACGGGGGTGAGTAAGTGCGGTATGTCGCCATAGTTGGCAAGCTCTAATTGCTTAGGGTCAATGAGTACCAGTTTTAATTCATCAGGTGAATATTTTAAGAGCATGGAGAGCAAGATGGAATTGACAAAGACAGACTTGCCCGACCCTGTCGTACCCGCCACAAGCATGTGGGGTGCTTTGGCAAGATCAGCGATGACCACCTTACCGCCAATGTCTTTGCCAATGGCAACCCCGATTTGCTTATCAGGATTCTTATAATCAGGCGTATCTAATAGCTCAATGAGTCGCACCATTTCTCGTTTTTTGTTTGGTACTTCAATGCCAATGTAGGGCTTACCGGGGATGACCTCCACCACTCGCAGACTTGCCATGGATAACGACCGTGCCAAATCCTGTGCTGCTCCTGTGACTCGGCTCGCCTTAATGCCTGCCGCGAGCTCCACCTCAAAGCGTGTGACCACAGGTCCTACCATGGCACTGACCACGCTTGCTTTGATATTAAATTCCTTTAATTTAATCTCCAAAAGCTCAGACAGCTGTGTCAGCTCTTCTTTGGTGTAACTGGGTTTTTTATCCACATCCGGCTTATCTAGAATAGACAAATCAGGAATGGGAGATAAGCTCATGCGGTAACTTAGCGTGTCCATTGCTCGTGATGTCGGCAGAGTATTTGTCAGTGCCTGTGCTGATGAAGCCCTCTCTTCATGGCTTTTGTCATCTAACTCAAAAATACCCTCATCTATCTCATCTAATATCTCTACTGGCTCATCATCTGCTTTATTGCTTAGGTGATTTTTGTCGTCATCCTCTTTATCATCATGGCTAGTTTGTGTTGGCAGGTCCGTCTGCGTCTTCTTAAAACTCTGCTGCTCAAAGCCGCCTCTCTCAAAGCCGTGATTAGCGTCCAACACATCATCACCGAGATTTATCCATGCATCCGAGAAAATCTCTTCATGACGAATGTTGGTGCTTTGGTTGGTGTGACTGTTTTGGTAAACAAAATCCACGTCATCATCCATGACTGCCCTAGTATTCCTGTCATCACTACCAAAAGCTGCCTTAGGGTTCATCAGATCCTCGTCTGTGTCACCATGGCCGCCCCTCTCATCGCTATGCTGTTTGGCGTGGATCATCCCTCTGTCCGTGATGCTCATCTCATGCTTGGGGTCAATGATGAGCTCATCAGCATCGTGATTTAACATGCTAACTGACTCATCCTCTGTCATGAGCTGCTGCGAGACTTGTCCATTGGGGGCGTGCATGAGACTGGACTCATGATGACCGCCATCTAGCGAGTATGCCGTGGTGTGTTTGCCCTCATGAGGATGGGTGGTGCGTGGTATGCTTTCACTTGCGTTATCAGCATTTGGGTCATCAGCACTTGTCTCTGGGGTTCTTAGCACCACTTCATCGGCATAGATTTCCACCCGATGAGTGTTTTGAATGCTCACGTGAGCATGAGCCTCTTTTTGTTGTCTAGCATGCTGTGCCATGACTTCATCACGAATGCCAGATGACTGCAAAAACTCGGTCAAACTCTCACCACCGTCATGACCATGGCTCTCGGGCGTGTGCTTCACTGCTCGTTGTGTGGATGTGCCATCATCCACGATGTCAAAGAGGTGATGTTCTGATGGTGGTGGCAAATCAGGTGCTGATGAGGCGGTGGTTTTCTCAACCCCAAGCCAGCCCAAAAGCCCCCCAAACACCGTCAAAGGACGCACCTCAAACACCAACATCATGACAGCAGCAGTGATGACAATCAAAAATAAAGTCGTCACCACCGTGCCAAGTAAATGCGACAGTCCCTGATGTAACTCAAATCCCATCACCCCACCTGTCAATAACGCCGTATCCTGCTCGCCTGCCATGCCCCATCCTGCACAAAGCCCACTAAGACACACCAACAAAAACCCATAAGCCAGCACCCTAAGTTGCCACATGATGTCAGAGCGTCGCCACCATAAAAGGGTCAATTCATAGATGAGCACCACAACGAGCCACCATGCCGCCTGCCCAAAGAACACATGCAAAATATCGGCAAGCCATGCACCAAGTCGCCCTCCGACATTGCTGATCTCCTGTCTTGCACCCACGTGCGACCATGCAGAATCCAGCATGTTATAAGATAAGAGCGACAAAAACAAAAACCCAAGCAAAACCGTGCCAAATACGCTGAAAAATAAGCGTTTTATGATGGGCATGTGACTGATGATCTCAGCGATACTTTGGTTTTGTAAGAGTTTTTTCATGGTGTTGGAGCAGCTTAGAAATTTAGGCTGTCTATTATATCGGATAATCATCAGATTTATCAAAATTTTTTATGATAATCAAACGATTAGCCGATGATAAAGAGCGTTGTTGGCTGTTCTGTGATTTTATCACCGAATGCGTGCGGTATCTTGATGCTTTTAAAATATCAATAACAGTGTTTCGCGTGATTTTTGGTAATAAATCCTTCTCTTTACTTGTAAATTCACCCCCAAGACTCATATAATGATTTTCTTTATGACACTCTTATCGCTTCATGATTTTATAGGACGATTTATGACCACTCATCATCAACTCATCATTTTAGGCTCAGGACCCGCCGGCTATTCGGCAGGGGTGTATGCAGCTCGTGCCAACCTAAAACCTGTCATCATCACAGGACTGCAAGTCGGTGGGCAGCTGACGACGACCACCGAGATTGACAACTGGACAGGAGGGCGAGAGGGCTTGACAGGTGGTGAACTCATGGACAATATGAAAGAACACGCTGAACGCTTTGGCACCACCCTCATCTATGATCACATTCATCAAGTAGATTTGCAAAATCACCCTTTTAGCTTAACAGGCGACAACGGCACTTATACCTGCGATGCTCTGATCATCGCCACAGGTGCGACCGCTCAGTACTTAGGGTTGGAGAGCGAGGCGGCATTCATGGGGCGTGGTGTCTCAGCCTGTGCAACGTGTGATGGCTTTTTTTATAAAAACCAAAAAGTGGTCGTCATCGGTGGGGGTAATACCGCCGTGGAGGAGGCCTTATATCTGTCCAACATCGCAAGCCACGTTACCTTGATTCATCGCCGTGACAGTTTGCGTGCCGAGAAAATCATGCAAGATCATCTTTTTGACAAAGTCAAAGACGGTAAAATCAGCATAGAATGGAACAGCACCGTACAAGAAGTGGTGGGCGATGAGATGGGCGTGACTGGTGTCATGATCACAAACAAAGATGGCACGACCAAACACATAGAGGCGATGGGCATGTTTGTTGCCATCGGACACACGCCAAATACTGGTATTTTTGATGGTCAGTTACAGATGAAAGATGGTTATATCGTGGTTAAAAGTGGCTTAGAAGGCAATGCCACCGCCACGAGCATCGATGGCGTCTTTGCCTGCGGTGATGTCGCCGATCATGTCTATCGTCAAGCCATCACCTCAGCAGGGACAGGCTGCATGGCGGCATTAGACGCTGAGAAGTATTTGGATAATTTATAAAAGCTTGAATTGTCAAAACGCATCATGCAGCTCTTGCCACACTCTGAACTGCTTAGGGGCTTCATGGCACTGATCTAGCATGAAGAGATAAAGCACGAAGATTTCTAAAAGCTTCTGTTTTACAAGCGGTCTATGACAAAGAGCCCATGAAAGGTGAAGCCCTTGTGAGCACGATGATGTTCACAAGGGTTTTTCAATGAACAATCTGGTTGGCAAGAGTAACGATAGCTCTACATGACCAAGCATGGCAGACACACAAACAGACATGGGGACAGGCAGCTTGACATAATCCACGATCGCCTGATTGATGGTTAATTCATCACCATATGGGAGGCTTTGATTTTATTGGCGATTGTCTTTAACTCGCTTAGTTTATCTATGGTAAAGATGGGCAGATTTCCCATCACGTATTCTGGCTTGGGCTTATCCATGACCACGATGGCTTTTTGGATGCCATTTAGACTGATGATGATGCGAGACTGCACCCCTTGTTTGACGATAAAATCATGAGCAGGAAGTAACCTAGCAAGCTCGTCTTTGAACACCTCAATACTGACGGCTTGCTTTTTAGACAAATAAGGCTTGATTAAGGCGACCACAAACAGCCCTGTCAGTAGCAAGACAAGCCCGATAAATAACTCTGTTGCGTTCATTGTAGATACACCACGTCGTTGGGCAGCTCATCGCCCTCACTGTCATCACAAGGGAAGTACAGGTTAAGCAGCCGCCCAATCTCATCAATGAGCCACTTTAAACCTCCCGCCATGTCGCCCTGCCTAAACAAGGTCAGCGTATTCTGACACAGTGCATGCCACTCATCGCAGGCATGGGCATTAATACCTCGGTCGGCAATAATCTCCAAATCATGCTCGCACAGATTCACATAAATGAGCACGCCTGTATTGTGAGCGGTATCCCACACCCCATATTCACCAAACAGTTGAAGGGCACGCCCACGACAATCGGTGTCATAGGCACTTCTGATTGGTAGATGATTTTCAATAATCAGCTGTATCTCGCCTCGATGACCCTTTTCCGCTTTTGAAATGTGATCGCTAAGCGTGGTTTGTAACGGCGGTGTCAGCCAGCGGTTGTGTAAAAATGGCACAAAAACAAGCTGACGCACAAAACGAGAAAAGCTTTTTTGGGGAATGTGTTTCATCATTTTTCCTGTATTATCAATGCCTTACCAAGAACCGCCTGCACCGCCGCCGCCAAAGCCACCTCCACCGCCGCCAAAGCCGCCACCACCGAAACCACCGCCACCGAAGCCGCCTCCTGTACCACCACCGAAACCACCGCCAAAACCGCCTCCGCCACGACGGTTATTACTACTGCTACGATGACCCTTATTGCTACCAATCAGACCAAAGATCAATAAGAACCAAAGTATGGCGGATAAGAGGATGGCACCAAATACAC
>JBHCFR010000123.1:0-8719 GCA_041801945.1 Moraxella sp.
ACTCACAGCAAGCAGTGATGAGGTAGCAAGTGCTAGGATGGTTTTGTTTAACATTTTCATGGTTTCTCTCCAATTGCGGTGCAAGCACCAGTTAAGTTTATTATAATTCGTCACCGACATACAAGCATACAAGGGATGAACTCAGTGGCGATGGGTGTATAGTAACAAAATATTTCTTAAAAAATGTGCGTGTTTGTGATGTTAAATGTAAAGTTTTGCAAAATCGCCGTGTTTGATTTTTGGGATTTGGCGGCTTTTGAAATGTTTTGTTATTTTTATGACAATCCAAGGCAAACCTTACCCAATATTGGCAGAGGTTAAGCATTTATTATCACAAATCCCACTCAAGCATCTTAGTTTGCATGGATATTAGAACAATTCCGCCTGATTTTAAGCGGATTTTATCGCCATCCTCAATCCATAGAAGCTGATTTTTGGAAGATTGAGTGAATTTTCACATAATTTGTTACAATTTATGTCAAGTTTGCAGGATTTTTTGACGTATGTTGCTCACTTTTTGATAAAATCTAGGGGTATTTTTTAAAATTTTTAAGCCTGAGACTCTTTAATATGCGAAAATCACTCATTATTTTTGACTTAGATGGGACTTTGATTGACAGTGTGCCTGATTTGGCAGATGCCATAGACGACATGCTCGTCCAACTGGGTAAGTCTGCTGCGGGTGCATCACGGGTGCGAGACTGGGTGGGTAATGGCTCGGTAAAACTCGTTGAGCGTGCTCTGATGTGGGCGAATCTACCCCTAACTGACATACAGCAAGCCCACGACCTATTTTTACAGGTCTATGCTGCCTGTCAGGGTAAGACCGTAGAATATGCGGGTGTCACAAAGGGTCTGTCTTGCTTATTAGAGCACGGCTTTACTTTGGCACTTTGCACCAATAAGCCAAGCCAATTTTTACCTGACATTTTGGCAAATATGGGGTGGACGCAGATGTTCGCTTGTGTGTTAGGTGGTGATAGCCTGCCCACCAAAAAGCCTGACCCTGCTCCGCTTTGGCATATTTGTCATACACTTGGGGTGGACAAATCAGAAGCCGTCATGGTGGGCGACTCGGTCAATGACGTCCAAGCCGGGAGGCGTGCTGGCATCACGACATTCGCCCTAACTTATGGCTATAATCATGGTGAGCCTATCACTCACAGTCAGCCAGACGCCGTCTTTGATGATTTTGGAGCATTGGTGGATGCTATTATCAGCGGTATGAAACAGTAAGACAAAGTCGGCTCTACCGAAAACTCAGTGCCTCTGCCAAATGAGCCGATTCTACTTGCTGCACCCCTGCCAAATCAGCAATGGTGCGAGCCACTCTAAGCACACGATGATAGCTTCTGGCTGACAAATTGAGTCGTGATTGAGCCATGGCAAGAAGCTGTTTTCCTGAGGCATCTAGGGGAATGAACACATCAATCTCACTGGGTGTCAGCTCGCTATTCGCCTTTGATTGGCGGCTAAGTGCTATGTTGCGTGCCCTAATGACACGTTCACGCACCACAGCAGAGGCTTCACCTTGTGGTGCATTTTGGAGGTCTTCTATGGGCATGGCAGGGACATGGATGTGTAAATCAATGCGGTCAAGTAGGGGTCCTGAGATTCTGTCTTGGTAACGGCGAACTTGCTCAGGCGTGCAGCGGCAGCGGTTTGATGAATCCCCATGATAGCCACAGGGACAAGGGTTCATCGCCCCCACGAGCTGAAAATTGGCAGGATAGGCAACCTGAGCATTGGCTCGGCTAATGATGATTTCCTTTGATTCTAGGGGCTGACGCATCACCTCTAAGGTCTTGCGGTCAAATTCTGGCAATTCATCTAAGAATAGTACGCCTTGATGAGCCAAACTAATCTCACCTGGTTTGGGTTTTGAGCCACCTCCCGATAATGCCACCGCACTCATGGTGTGATGACAGGCCCTAAATGGTCTGATGCCAAATTCATAGGCCACGCCCGCCACCGAATAGATGCTTGCCACCTCCAACGCCTCCTCGTCACTTAGAGGGGGCAGGATGCTTGGCAGGCGGCTTGCCATCAGTGTTTTACCAGAGCCGGGTGAGCCTTTAAATAAGATGGAGTGCCCGCCTGTGGCACATATTTCTAAGGCACGACGTGCGTGGTGCTGCCCTTTGACATCGCATAAATCCAGTGCATAATTCACCGCCTCTTTTATGACTGGTGGTGCAACAGGGGTTAGCACCTGATCGGCACTGCCTTCCCCCAACGCTTGCAAATGACGACAGACCTGCCCCAAATTATCTGCCCCAAGCACGCGGATGTCCGTCACTTGAACCGCCTCAGAGGCGTTCATGTTTGGTAGGATTAATGTTCTTTGCCCACCCTTGATCGTACGAGCCACGGACAAAGCCCCTGTCACCGCACGCAAATCGCCATTTAATGCCAGCTCGCCCACAAATTCAAAGTGATGAAGCACACCCTCATCAATCTGACCACTGGCTGATAAGATACCAATGGCAATCGGCAAATCAAGTCTGGCACCATCTTTGGGCAAATCAGCAGGGGCAAGATTAATGGTAATGCGTCTGTTCGGAAAATCAAAACCACTGTTAATAATCGCTGATCTCACCCGATCCTTACTCTCACGCACGCTTGCCTCTGGCAGCCCAACCATGGTCAGTGCGGGCAATCCTTGGGATATGTGGACTTCCACCGTGACAGTGGGGGCGGTGAGACCGATGACAGAGCGAGTGTGGACTTGGGCGAAGGACATGGTATTATCTTTTGGCTAGACAATGGCTTTTTGATAGACGCTTGATAATTCAGTAAGGTTGATGGCGTATTGGACATTTTGATGGGTCTTGCCGAGCTCTCTTTGCAGTACTGCCATCAGAAGATTCACAAGCTCCGCCTTAACCTCATCACTGCGACCTGCCATGATTGCCAAATGAGCCACCACAAAGTGCTCACCATCATCTGCGGTCAATCCAATCAGGCTATCGGCAGCATGATAAATACGACTTTTAATCTCTTTGGGCTGTTTGAACTGACCACTTTCAAATAAAGCTGTGTTTAATTTTAAGAGCAAATCAGCCTCATCGGCAACGTTGAGGTTTTTAGAGATTTCTAAGGTTAAGTGAGGCATGATTGCTCCTAATTTTAATTTTTGACGGTGATGCGTTATTTTGGCTTAATACAAATCAGCACCCGAATGCTGTCAGGCACGAGCGACAGATTTGCCAAGGCTGACATGCCTTGCTCTTTCATTTTTATTAAAGCAACAATCTCATCATCACGCACGTTGAGGTTGATGAGTTGCAATCTTTGTAATCGCCCAATCTCTTTATCCAGATGTTCGGCAAATTGGTTTTGGGCGACGTCACTGATGGCAGGCAGCTCCATATTTGCTTTATTTTTAGCCAAGCTGGTCATTTGACTGATATTCTCTTGTCTTGCCTTAATCACTTGACGTGCTTTGGCTTTATCTAGCCTATCAATGATGGGAATAAGCTTATCAGGCGTGGCAATCTTAGTCAAGTCATTACCATTTTCAGCAAGCAAGACACGCAGGGTTTGTTTGGGAAGATAAGCGGCTAAATTTAAATGCTTGGGGGCAACCACTTCCACCCTAAAATGGTTTTCAATCAGCATGAGACCCTCAGGCATGACAGATGACCTAAGCAGAACCACGCTAGTATTGCCAAAGGTACCTGATTTAACAGACTCCAAGATGGTAATCATGAACGGATGCTCTAAGGTCATGTATGCCATGTCCTCACGCACTAATGCCTGCGTGCGATCAAACGTGAGTGTCATGCCATCTTCATCAATGGGCAGACCTGATATGTCCTGCACCTCGGTGCCATCTATCGGATGAATCACCCACGAATCATCACGCCCAATGCTGTAATCGATGTTCAAAGCATCTAAATAACCCCCAAGGAATGCAGGAAGCATTTTGGCGTCATCTAGCTCCCTCATCGCTTGCACGATACGCTCTGCCACCTTAGGACGACAAGAATTATATTCTAATAGACGGTCTCGTCCTGCTTGTAATTCTTCTTCAAGTTCTGTGCGTAACGCATGTGCTTTGGCAATTAATGCGGTAAATTCATCCTCGCTCCCCTTTCCTTCTAGCAAAGGTTTTAGCTGTGCGATAAAATGCTCTTGCACCGTTTGGGCGGTAGGACTGATCTGATTGAAAATATTCAAGGAATGATCATACCAATGATACAAACGCTCTTGGGCTGTACCCATGACAAAAGGGACGTGCAGACGAATCTTGTCAATTTGTCCGATACGGTCAAGTCGCCCAATACGCTGCTCTAAGGTGTCAGGATTGGCAGGCAAATCAAATAACACCAAGTCCTGAGCAAACTGGAAGTTACGCCCCTCTGAACCAATCTCAGAGCACAGTAAAATTTGAGCACCACTCACATCCGCAAAATACGCCGCCGCTTGGTCACGTTCAAGCAAGCTCATCTGTTCGGTAAAAATAGCAGTTTTAACACCTGCATGTAACCGTAATACCGCCTCCAAACTTTCAATGGTTCGTCCAGCACGGGCAATCAGTAATACCTTGTTGTATTTAAGTTTATTTTTTAATAAGTCAATCAGCCATGGCACACGCGGGTCAGATTCCAACCAAGAATCATCGGGGCAACTCTCTTCTGCCCACAGCTGCTCGCGAAGCCTGCCATGAACACGAGGTGTGTCCTTCCAAGAGTTTGGCAGGGGAAGCGGATAAGCAATACTGGTTCTACCAAAAAACCCCGAGACACTGTCTCGCGTGTTACGAAATAGCACACGCCCCGTACCATGCCGATCCAAAAGCTCATTGATGACGTGCTGACGAAGTTTTTCGTCATGATTGATGTTTGCCATCTTGCTGACATCAAAGTCAAGCAGTCCTGACACCGCCGCGATTTGCTTATCTGACAACGCTTTACCATCAATGAGTAGCGTTGCCACCATCGCCACATCCGCAAAAGCATCTTGGGAGGCAATAAAATCATCCAAATCGTCAAAACGATGAGGGTCAAGCAACCTTAGACGGGCAAAATGACTCTCCAAGCCAAGCTGCTCGGGTGTGGCAGTTAGCAATAATACGCCCGCAATCTTGCCAGCAAAGTCCGCCACCAACTCATATTTGTCGTTACCGCCCTGCTCACTGTCCCAATGCAGGTGATGTGCTTCATCCACAACCAACAAATCAAACCCTGCTGCATACGCTTCTTCATACAAATCATGATGATCCAGCAGCAGATCCACACTGGCCAAAATCAACTGCTCTGTGCCAAACACGTTCTCATCGGGATTATGCTCTTTAATAGATGCCGTTCTCACCAAATCAAAAACCGCAAAATCCAGATTAAACCGCCGCTTTAATTCAATCATCCATTGGTATTGCAGGCTGTCGGGCACGAGAATGAGCACACGACTCACACGCCCTGTAATAAGCTGCTGATGAATGATGAGTCCTGCCTCTATTGTCTTGCCAAGCCCAACTTCATCAGCAAGCAAAACACGAGGGGCAAGGCGTTTGCCCACTTCATGAGCGATGTAAAGTTGATGAGGGATGACGTCCACCCTTGCACCGATGAGACCGCGTAAAGGATGGCGCGCGAGCATGGCATTGAGCTTCAAAGCATCTTGGCGAACCTCGTAATGCTCATTATGCTCAATACGCCCTGCCAGTAACCGCTCTAAGGGTTTTGCTAAGGTAATATTCGCCGATAGGCGTGTCTCCATCAGGCTTTTGCCGCAAGTCAAATGATAACGCATGACATGGGCAACTTCCTCGCATTTTTCCACCACGAACTTTTGACCATCTTGATCAAAGATGGTGTCACCACACCCAAAAACGACGCGTGACAACTGAGCAGACGCCTTGGCATAGACTCGCTTTTCTTCACTTTGTGGAAAGAGAATATGAACACAGCGGTCATCCACCTCAATAACCACTCCCAACCCTAAATTACTTTCAGAGTCAGATAAATAACGCTGACCAATGGCAAATACGCTCATAAAAATTGAATGCTCGGCAAAAATATGTATGCATTTATGGGGATGACTTTTGCTTTATAAAGGCAAATCGATTATTTAGTACGATTCATTTTAGGCGGTTAAATTGTTCAGTGTCAGATAAATTTTACTAAAAAGAAAATGAATATCTCAACCAAGGAAAATAAGAATTTATCCCAACCTCATAGACGTGAGTCATAATTTTACAGGGTTTCTTATATTAAGTCAAACCTGTCAAGCCAAGCCTAACCTGTTTTCATGATATTGCTATGTCAAGCCAAAACAACGCTTGCATTTTGGTTTTGTGCAGCTCATTTTAACCCAAAAAGCAAAACCAAACCCAATTACTAGGGTTTGGTTTTAATGGCTGATAACGTGTCACCGCTGAACTGCCCTTATGGGCGATCAACCAATTCCACATACGCCATAGGTGCATTATCACCATCGCGGTAGCCGCATTTGATGATGCGCAAATAGCCACCTGGACGAGTTTTGTAACGTGGTCCAAGCTCGGTAAATAGCTTACCGACAGTTGCTTTGTTACGAGTACGGCTAAATGCAAGACGGCGATTTGCAACGCTGTCTTCTTTTGCCAAAGTGATCAGTGGTTCTGCTACGCGGCGTAGCTCTTTTGCTTTTACCAACGTGGTTTTAATTAGCTCATGTTCAATCAATGAATTGGTCATGTTTTGGAACATAGCCTTACGATGGCTGCTGGTGCGACCCAGCTTGACTCCGCTATTACGATGTCGCATGGTCAGTATCCTTTAAAATTAACGGCTACGGTAAGAAAATCTATCATCAACTCTAAGATCGCTTGGTGGCCAAGTCTCCAAACGCATACCTAACTCCAAGCCTTTTGACGCAAGCACGTCTTTGATCTCGGTTAATGATTTCTTACCCAAATTTGGTGTTTTTAGAAGTTCAGTTTCAGAACGCTGCACCAAATCACCGATGTAATAAATGTTTTCAGCTTTTAAGCAGTTTGCTGAACGAACCGTTAGTTCAAGGTCGTCCACTGGGCGTAACAGCACAGGGTCAATCTCTTCTTTTTCTTTAACTGGCTCAGGGGTTTCTTCGGCTTCTAAATCCACAAAAATTGCAATCTGCTGTTGCAAAATGGTGGCAGCTTTACGAATCGCCTCTTCAGGATCAATCGTGCCATTGGTTTCAAGCTCAATGACCAATTTATCAAGGTCAGTACGCTGTTCCACACGGGCATTTTCAACATCATATGCCACACGCAAGATGGGGCTAAAACTTGCATCAAGCTTTAAGCGACCAATTGCTTTGGAATTGGCATCCTCACGACGTTGATTGGCAGGTTCATAACCACGACCTGTTACCACTCGCAAACGCATTTTTAGGTGTCCACGTTCACTTAATGTACCCAGCACCAATTCAGGATTGGCAATTTCAACATTATGTGGCAATTCAAGATCAGCAGCGGTGACAACACCTGCGCCTTTTTTATCCAAAGTTAAATAAGCTTCATTTTGGTCATGCAAAATGATTGCCAAACCCTTCAAATTTAATAACAGGTCAAGCACATCTTCTTGTAAACCTTCTAGTGTTGAGTATTCATGATCGACGCCCTCAATTTCAGCCTCAATCACTGCTGCACCAGACAATGAAGACAAAAGAATGCGACGAAGGGCATTACCTAGTGTGTGCCCAAAGCCACGTTCTAACGGCTCGAGCGTGACCTTAGCAGTCGTTTCATTAACCGTATCTACATTGATCGCAGACGGTGTTAGAAACTCAGTTACATTTGTCATAAGTCACCTCGATAAGTTCGGATTATTTAGAATATAGCTCTACAATCAAGCTTTCGTTAATTTCAGCAGGTAGATCACTGCGATCTGGGGCAGTTTTGAATGTACCTTGTAATTTGCTATGATCAACTTCTAGCCATTCTGGTATGCCACGTTGAGTCGCAAGCTCTACTGCGTTTTTAATACGAAGTTGTTCTTTTGACTTCTCATGAACAGCAATGACATCGCCATCTTGTACTTGGATTGAAGGAATGTTCACGCGAACAAACTCATCACGACCTGCTTTTTTAAGCAAGATAGCACGATGGCTAACTAACTGACGTGCTTCTGCACGAGTTGCACCAAAACCCATGCGATAAACAACGTTATCTAAACGGCGTTCTAGCATGGTAAGTAGGTTTTCGCCAGTAGCGCCACGCATACGAGCAGCTTCTTTGTAGTAATTTGAAAACTGACGTTCAAGCACACCGTACATACGTTTTACTTTTTGTTTTTCACGAAGTTGTAAAGCGTATTCAGAAGCTTTGTTTTGGCTGTTGCCATGTTGACCAGGTACACGACCTGATTTTTTTGTCTTCACGTCGTAGGCTTTCACACCTGACTTTAATTGCAGGTCCGTACCTTCACGACGAGACAATTTTAATTTTGGACCAATATAACGGGCCATGAGTTATCTCCTTAAACGCGACGTTTCTTAGGCGGGCGGCAGCCGTTGTGTGGAATTGGGGTAACATCGCTGATGCTGTTAATTTTATAACCCAATGCACCTAATGCACGAACCGCGGACTCACGACCTGGTCCTGGACCTTTAACCAAGACATCAACATTTTTTACACCATAGGTTTCTTGTGCTGTTTTACCGGCAACTTCGGCAGCAACCTGTGCAGCAAAAGGTGTTGATTTACGTGAACCACGGAAGCCTTGTCCACCTGAGGTGGCCCAAGCCAATG
>JBHCFR010000124.1:0-4531 GCA_041801945.1 Moraxella sp.
CTAAACTTCAAATTTCTAAACTTCAAATTTGTAAACTTCAAATGCCTATACAAAGACGGTTTGTACTAACACCATGTATAAAATCGTCCCCACGCCAATGGAGAGGAACATATTTTTTCGCCACAGATGCAAGGCAATCACCACCGCCCCTGCCAAAAACTCTGCCGCACCATGATATCTGCCCAAAATATCCACATTTTTATAGCAGTACACCACGAGCAGCCCAAATACGGCAGGAGGCAGAGCTTTCCCCAAATACTGCACAAAATCAGGAACTTTTTTGTGGGCAGGAAAGATCCAAAAAGCCACCCAACGACAAAGTTGTAGGGCAATGATGGCGGTAACAATGGTTAAAATCTGTTCGTTTAAAGTCATGACAACCCTCTACTTTCGGGCAAGTTTATCATGTAGTGAGTGGCGTCTTAGCGTCAAATACGCCAAAATACCGAGCATGGCAGGGATTAAGAAATGCGTCTTCCCAAAAACCATGAGTGCCACCACCGTCATAATAATACCCAAAAGCGAGCTTTCGTGCGTGGATTCTCGCTGCCATTGCTCCACAAAAATCACCAAAAACAGTGCCGTCATCGCAAACTCTGCCCCCTTTAAATCAATGGGCAGCACCGCCCCCATGATGACACCAAGAGCCGAGCCTGTCACCCAGTAAATGTGCAAAAACAGCGTGACCAGCACCATAAACCACGCTTTATCAATCCCTGCTTTATCAGTGTTCGCTGTGTAATTGATGGCAAAACTCTCATCCACCATGCCAGCGATGAGATACCAGCGTTTCCACCCTGTGATGTCCTTAAATTTATCCAGCATGGAAATGGCATAAAAAATCTGTCTGGCACTAATCATCAAGATGAGCAAAAAGACCGATGATGGGTTGAACGCCATCACCAGCATCCCCGCCAAAATGAACTCTACCGACCCTGCAAAAATCAGCATGGCTAGGATAATGGGATACCACACCGAAAAGCCCAATGAGTGCATGTACACGCCATATCCCATGCCCAAAAACAAAAAGCCCGACAAAATGGGCAGGCTCTCTTTAAACGCATATTGGGCGGTTTGTTTTAGGGAATAAGCAGAAGTCATGACAGGCAGATAAAAAAATAAACATTATACCCTAAAAAATGGGGCTTATCATGACAATTTTATGCTCTCATTTGCCAAAAACCATTCAGAACACAGGTTCTTTTCTGCCTGCAAATCCCAAAAATACGCCAAGCTGATTTGAACAAATACGGACAAAGATAAGGCAAATCTGCCAAAATTATGCTAAAATAAATTATTTTTATCATCTACTTGCCATCATGAAAAAAACGGTCATTTACTTAGTTGTGCTGCTCGGCTTATGCCTAAGTTGTCTGAGTGCCTGTGGACAAAAGGGAGCGTTGTACCTACCCGAAAAAACATCCACCCCCACACCCATCAGCGATGCCCCGCCTGTAATCAGTGACAACCCTAACGATTATTAAGACCGTGATTCACCTGACATCATAGGCATGGCTGATGGCAAATTTTATTGTTGTATGAAATTAATAAGCCCAAACCACGACATGCCTCTTTTTAACCATTCCTTCAAAATAACGCCAAATAATAAAGCCAAGAGAGATTCATGAATCAAAAAGCCATTCCCCTACTCAATCAAAACGACATTGACAAAATGAAAGTCGCAGGTCGTCTTGCCGCCGAAGTCTTAGAGGTGCTAAGCCCACACGTGAAGGCAGGGGTGAGCACGGGATTTTTGGATGATTTGGCATATCAGCACATCACCCAGATCCAAAATGCCATTCCTGCTTGCCTAAATTACAAAGGCTATCCTTACACGCTATGCACCTCCATCAATCACGTGGTCTGCCATGGCATGCCCGATCATGAACGCATCTTAAAAGATGGCGACATCATTAACATTGATGTCACCGTCATCAAAGATGGCTATTATGGCGACACCTCCGCCATGTGGATTATCGGCGAGGGCTCTGTCATGGCAAACCGCCTATGCAAAGTCGCCCAAGAGGCTCTGTATGCTGGCATTAGCGTGGTGAAAAATGGGGCAAAGCTTGGTGATATTGGTGCTGAGATTGAAAAAATCGTCCTGCCCGAACGCTTCTCCATCGTGCGTGAGTTCTGTGGACATGGTATTGGCAAAGAGTTTCACTGTGAGCCCCAAGTCCTGCACTACGGCAAAGCAGGAACAGGCGTGGAGCTAAAAACAGGCATGGCACTGACCATTGAGCCCATGATTAATCAAGGGGTTTGGCAGACCAAAATCATGAAAGATGGCTGGACCGCCATCACCAAAGACCGCAAACTATCCGCCCAATGGGAGCATACCCTGATCGTCACCGACAATGGCTGCATCATCACCACAGGGCGAGAAGATGAGGATTTGAGTTGGGTGAGAAGCTAATTGGTTGATATTTGAATACTTCTCTTTTGCCCCAAGTTTAGATAAGTTTAGATAAGAAAACACCCCAAAGGTTGTCTAACTTTTGGGGTGCGGTTCATGCTGTTGGGGTATTTTTGTGATTAGCTATCTTACAGCAACACATCAGCGAGTATCACCGAACCCAGATAAGTCCCTGTAAAGGTCAGCAAGGCAACGATGGCAATCTTAACGCCCGATTTTTTGAACAAAGTCACCTCAGCGTGTGAAATGGCGATCCCTGCATAGGCAAGTGTTGGCGTGATGAGTGGTAACATCCCAAGCTTGTCTGTGGCACTGACCACATAATCCGCCATGGGCATCATCGGCAAAGAAGCGATGATTGCCACGATGGACACCCACGCAATGCTGGGCACGCCAAGTGGAATCACTTTTTTGACAAAGATACCAATCACACAGCACACGAACAAAATCAGCATACCCGGTAGTGCACTAAGAGGGTCATTTTTTGTGCCAACCCAATTGACAATCAACAGCAATAAGCACACAAAAGCCAGTGCCTGTATGAGTACAGAGGTGCTAATGCTCGCCTCCTCGCCATCGTCAAACGTCATATTATCCTCCAAATAAGAGGCATCACGCTCTGAGGTTTTTCTAAATTTGGTGAGAAATTTATAAAACCACTCGGCAAATGGCAATGCCACAAACACCGACACAAACAGCCCTGTGGCATAGGTCAATAAGTTACTACTGGCAGCAAAAGCGACGATGTCCTCTTTGTGCTCGGGCAGTAACTCTGCCAAAGCAGTAGAGCAAGCCCCCATCATACTGCCAGAGCCCACACCGCACGCCATCGCCAAGGCTCTCACATCAAAGATGCCCCAAGACGCCACAACACCTGCCATGAGCGAAAAATAAATCGCGCCAAACAGCGTCCCCATGACATAGACCCCCATTACCCCAATCCCCTCTGGGGTTTTGAGTCCAAATTTATCGGCAATCAGGGCAATGTTCGGCTCTCTGGCGATGGAATGCGTCGCCCCGATGGATTCACGCCCCATGCCAAACACGAGCACCGCCACCGGTAGGGCAAACAAGACCGTCGCCACGTTACCGATTTCTTGGAAAATTAAGGCAGGTCCTGCGGCGATGATTTCATTAATCTTAGGGCCGATACCCACCGCAAATTTGGCGATAAAGGGCATAAGACAAATCAAAATCCATTGACTCGCCACTTGATTGGACTGTCCATCTAACACTCTGTGAGCAGCCGTCACGATGTTTTTGTTAAAAAAGATTGCCATCAAAAAAGCATAGAGCAGTGGCAACAACACCATCGTGCCAATGCCGATATCAAACTTAGCAATGCCAATGTATTCAGCAATACAAGCGATGATAAGCACAATCAAATGCAATCGCCAATTTAAAAGTTGTGATAAAGAAAGTGTCATGACATCTCCTTGTATGTTTAAACCGATAAATCTAGGGCGTATCTTACTTTTAGGTTTGTAAACGTGACAATACAAGATACGCCCTATCCCCTCAAACCGTTAATGTTTGCTCCACCAAATCCACCCAAAGCCTCATGCCGATGCCAATCGCCTTATCATTAAAATCATAATAAGGGTTATGTAGGGGAGCTGATGGCTTGTCCGCCTCATCTACGCCCAGCCAAATATAAGCCCCCTGCTTGGCATTTAACATGAATGAGAAATCCTCAGATGCCATCGTTGGGGCGACATCACAGATGACCTTATCCACCCCAAAAGAGTGCTGTGCCACCTGTCTGACGTGAGAGGCACACTGGGCGTTATTGATGGTGGCAGGATAACGTTCTTGATAATGAATGCTGCCTTTGACGCCATGTATGGCGGGCAGCTGTTCCACCAGCTGAATCAGGCGATTTTTGATGCTAAGGCGAGTGTCCTCATCTAGGGCTCTGACCGTGCCTTTTAGGGTGACATACTCTGGAATGATGTTATAGGTGTCCCCTCCTGATATCTGCGTGATGCTCAGCACCGCTGATTTTAAGGGGGCTATCTCTCTGGATATGAGACGCTGAATGCTCGTGATGAACTCCGCGGCTGCCAAGATGGGATCTTTACCATTTTCTGGCATGGCGGCGTGCGTGCCCAC
>JBHCFR010000125.1:0-2600 GCA_041801945.1 Moraxella sp.
CCCATCGTATGACTGATGTCAAAGCATTCAATGAGATTGATGGTTCTGTCAGATACACTCTTAAATATGGCTCTCATGGCAGCAAAACGCTCGTTTAATTCATGAAAATCAGAGAGTTTGGCATGTAGGGCGTTGTTGGCGTTGAGCGTTGCCAAATCCAGCCATTCACGACGATGCTTTTGCACGCTAGATTTGAGCACGGTTTTTTTGTCAAATTGACTGCACAGGAGCTTGGTGATCGTCTCTTTGTCATCAAGAGGTTGATTGACGAGTATCTCTTTGGGCAAATCATCACTGACATCTAAATAAAACGACAACAAGAAACGAGACAAACGCTCTGAGAGGTCATCAAAAAACCCAACATCATCAGGAAAGTAGTTTTTTCCGCCCAATACCTTGCCACCACGCACGGTCAAGACATGAACCACCGTCAAGCCATGATTCTCAGCAATGGCAAACACATCGGCACTGCTGTCATCGCCCACACGATACACTGCCTGACGTGCGGTAATGTCAGAGAGCATGGCAAGGCGATCCCTGAAAAACACCGCTTGCTCAAAACGTAGGTTATCAGCCGCCTCATGCATCTTTTGAGCAAGCATGGCTTGAAGCTCGCCTGATTTGCCATTTAAAAATGCCAATGCCTGTGCCACGCTGTCATCATAGTCAGGCTGGCTGATGAGTCCGACACATGGGGCGGAACAACGCTTGATTTGGTGTTCAAGACAAGGGCGTTTGGCGGTGGCAAATACGGTGTTGGTGCAGTTTCTGAGCATGAACAGTTTTTGTAGTAACAGCACCGCTTCTTTGGCACTGGTGGCAGAGGGATAAGGACCAAAAAATCGCCCTTCACTGTGATTGCCCTTACCACGCCCAACCGCCACTCTGGGAAATTTGTCTTTGGAGATGAATAAGTACAAATAGGATTTGTCATCTCTTAGAATGACATTATAGGGGGGTCGGTGAACTTTGATGAGATTTTGTTCAAGTAATAGTGCCTCGCTTTCGCCTCTGGTAATGATGATTTCAATGTCGTGAATGCGAGCGACTAGGGCAGCTGTTTTGGGGTGGTCTATGTTTTTGGCAAAATAACTATTGACACGGTTTTTTAGGGATTTTGCTTTACCGACGTATAAAATATCACCTGATTTGCCAAGCATCTTGTAAACACCCGGTAGGTTCGGCAGGTTTTTTAGCAGCTGACTGATGTGATCGGAGCGAGGGTGAGTCATGATAATCCAAGTTTAAGGTTGGCAAAAATGTCAGGCATCAGCCTAATGGCTCAGCGACCATCTGTCAAAAAGCACAGGGCATACCAATCGGTGTGAACCATAAAAAGTTAGGTGAACGACCTCTGATGTTTGATGTCGTAAGTGACCTTATAAGTCGCGTTTAATGAGTCACGTTTAAAGATTTGCAAATGATGAATCTATGTCGTTTAGATAAGGGGGATTTTATATTTTGCAAGAAAAGAGGTGATAAATGATGTCATGATTCATGGTCAAGCTATCCAAGAGCAGTCATGCTGCTCATGTATTTACCAATAAAAAACACAGCTTGACACTGTGTTTTAATGGGGTAGGACGGATTATTTTCTGGTTTTAAATTTTTTGACCAGTTTGGTCGCCTTATCAAGGTAAGGAAGAGCCTGATCCAAATAAGGCCGAACCTGCTTCACATAATCCGCATAAGGTTCAGGCAATGTGGCAGCGTGCTTGGCGACACTGGCGAACCATAATATGAACTTGTAATCACCAGTGATGACCACATCGCCCTCTTGGATGGCGGTCATGAAATTGGCGACATCACCCTTAGCGAGCAGGCGAACACCAGTCATGGAGTCTTTAAAGTTGATGGTCAAATCAGCATCTTTGGCATCGCCTAAGGCTTGACCAAATTTGCCATTGACAAAACGATAATAACGAGCAACACCGTCGCCACTTTTAAATGCAATGGCAATCTCTTTGTCTGTCACCAGATGATGGTAGGCATCATTGTCGCTCTTAGCAAGTGAGGAAAAACGTAAGCCCAAACCATAAAGCAGGGCATCAAGTGGATCGCTTTTTACATCAATAATAGGTAGGGTAGGCATGATAATCTCAGTAGGCAAATAAAAATAAACAGCTTAGATGAGGGGGTGGGTGACACTCAGCATCTTATCAAACAGACATTATATCATTTTCACGGAGGATTGACCTTAGGATTCAAGTCGGTTTTTGGTAATTTTATTTGTCTGTTCTATCAAAGCGATGCCCCATGGCGTAGAGCACGCCTTCTAGACCTGTGACATTGACCGAAGTATCCGCCTTGGCACGCACGATGGGTTTGGCTCTATAAGCCACCCCAATATCACTTAGGTGCATCATCGGCAAATCATTGGCACCATCACCAACACAAACCACCTGATCCATACCTATCCCCATCTCATGTGCCAGATGAGTGACGATGCGAGCTTTGGCTTTACCATCAATGATGTTCGTGTCTGTGCTTCCTGTGAGTTTGCCGCCCATTTCCATCAACGGGTTAGCATAATACTCATCCATGCCTAATGTCTGTGCCACATATTTGGCAAAAGGCAAGAATACCCCTGAGACAAGAAC
>JBHCFR010000126.1:0-3350 GCA_041801945.1 Moraxella sp.
GATGGCTGAGCGCGGGCGAGCAATAGGCTGATGGTTGCTGATAGGGGCGGTATGTAGATGCTGATAATCAAAATCAAAGGGCTCATAATAATCATCAAGCGTCGGCAAATCAGGATTAGCAAAGATATTGGCTAAAATACGAAATTTACCGCCGATTTTAGGGTTGATAGAGCCGTCGGCATTTCTTATCCAACCACCGTTCCATCTTTTTTGGTTTTCCCACTCTTTGGGATAGCCGATACCGGGTTTGGATTCCACGTTGTTAAACCATGCATACTCCATGCCTTCACGGCTGGTCCAGACGTTTTTACAAGTAACAGAACAGGTATGACAACCGATGCACTTGTCTAGGTTTAGAACCATACCAACTTGTGAGCGAATTTTCATCTTAATTTCCTTGACCTAGCTGTTGCTGGGTAAAATTTTAAGTTATTGTATCCCCCTTAGCAGCCTTAGATTATCCTACTAAAGGGGCCTATTTATCAGTCAATGGTGGCAGGTAGTGGGCGTGGCAGACTGTCATCCGGCTTACCCTCAAGCCAATCAATATTCGCCATTTTGCGTACGACGACAAACTCATCACGGTTACAGCCGACCGTACCATAATAGTTAAAGCCATAAGACTGCTGGGCATAGCCACCGATCATGTGTGTCGGCTTTAAGATTGCACGGGTGACTGAGTTGTGAATGCCACCACGCGTGCCTGAGTTTTCAGAGCCAGGAATATTGACAAGCTTTTCTTGGGCGTGGTACATCATCGTCATGCCTTCTTTCACACGCTGAGAAACGACCGCACGTGCGGTGATGGCACCGTTTGAATTAAATACTTCAATCCAATCGTTGTCAACAATGCCAGCTTTTTGGGCGTCAATTTCACTCATCCAAATAATCGGGCCGCCACGGCTTAGGGTAAGCATGAGCAAGTTTTCTGAATACGTGCTGTGAATGCCCCATTTTTGATGCGGTGTCAAAAAGTTAAGTACAATCTCTTTATTGCCGTTTGGTTGGTAGCGTGTAAGCTCATCGGTGGTGCGTGTGTCAATCGGTGGGCGATACTGCTGCATTTGCTCACCAAAGGCTTGCATCCATGGATGGTCTTGATAAAACTGCTGACGACCTGTAATCGTCCGCCACGGAATGAGTTCATGCACATTGGTGTAGCCTGCATTATAGCTGACTTTTTCAGATTCCAAACCAGACCATGTAGGGCTTGATATAATCTTGCGTGGCTGTGCGACAATATCACGGAAGCGAATTTTTTCGTGTTCGCTTGATTTTGCCAAATGTGTGTGATCACGACCTGTATTTTTTGACAAATCAGCCCAAGCCTTGACCGCCACATGTCCATTGGTCTCAGGTGCTAACATGAGAATTGTCTCAGCAGCATCAATGGCGGTGTCAATACGTGGGCGACCTTTGGCAATTCCATCAGTAACGGTGTAGTTCAAATCTGCCAAGTGACCCACTTCTTCTTTGGTGTCCCAAGTGATGCCTTTTGAACCGTTACCCAGTGTATCCATCAGACCCCCAAGCGAGGTAAATTTTTCATAAGTAGCTGGATAATCACGCTCCACCACTTTGATGTGTGGGCAGTTAACTCCAGGAACTGGACGCTCGCCTGCGGTTTTCCAGTCAGTACCACCAAATGGCTGAGCCAATTCTGCCGGGCTATCATGCTGCATCGGCAAAGTGACAATGTCAGTCTCCACACCCAAATGCCCATGGGTCAGCTCTGAGAATTTCTTGGCAATGCCTTTATAAATCTCCCAGTCAGTCTTCGATTCCCAAGCAGGATCTGTTGCTGCGGTCAGAGGATGAATGAAAGGATGCATGTCCGAGGTATTCATGTCATCTTTTTCATACCATGTGGCAGTCGGTAACACGATGTCAGAATACAAACAAGTGCTTGACATACGGAAATCTAGCGTCGTCACTAAATCAAGCTTACCAGTAGCACCATTTGGTTCAAAATCAATCTCGGTCGGACGAATACCATCATGGATGGTCTCTTGACCTAAGATGCCATGCTTAGTACCAAGTAGGTAATGCAGCATGTATTCATGACCTTTACCTGATGACCCAAGTAGATTTGAACGCCAAATAAACAGATTACGCGGGAAGTTGGCAGGATTATCAGGGGACTCAGCCGCAAAGCGGATTGAGCCATTTTCCAAGCCGTCCACCACATAATTCTCAATATTGCCAGATGTCTTAGCCAGCCTGCCCAATACCAACGGGTTTTGATTTAGCTGTGGTGCCGATGGCAACCAGCCTGCACGTTCGGCTCGGATGTTATAATCTAGCATATGCTCAGGAAAATGCGACTTATCTGCATGAGGCGATAAGATTTCATGCGCTGAAACTTTCTCATGACGCCATTGGCTTGAATGATTATAAAAAAAGCTGGTGCCGTTCATATGACGTGGTGGACGGTGCCAATCTAGGGCGAATGCCAAAGGTGCCCAACCAGTTTGCGGACGCAGTTTCTCTTGACCGACATAGTGTGCCCAACCACCACCTGACTGACCAACACAGCCACACAGAATCAGCATATTAATCACGCCACGGTAGTTCATGTCCATGTGATACCAGTGGTTCATACCAGCACCGATGATAATCATCGATTTACCGTGTGTCTTATGAGCATTTTCGGCAAATTCACGGGCAATTTGAATCACTTTTTCGCGGCTCACACCTGTGATTGCTTCTTGCCAAGCAGGCGTACCTGCCACTGATGCGTCATTATAATCATCAGACACATGCTTACCTCCAACACCGTTATCCACGCCTAGATTGGCAAGCATTAGGTCAAAGACGGTGACAACTTTGGCAGTTTTACCATTTGCTAATATGAGCGTACGACATGGTAGTGTTTTGTACTGGATATTTTCTCCTGGTGCGGCGGTAAAATAGGGATGTTCATCACCACCAAAGTAATCTAGACCTACCACTACTGTCTCGCCTGAGTTTTTTTGTGACAGCTGCAAGGTGACTTCACTGTTGTCTCTACCCTCTTTATTTTCTAGATTCCAACGCCCTTTTTCACCCCAACGATAGCCGATAGAGCCAATGGGTGATACCAATTCACCATTTTGGTCTATGGCAACTGTTTTCCATTCTGGATTATTTTCCTGACCCAGATTGTCCACCAAATCAGATGCTCGTAAAAACCTACCAGCATGCGCTGCATCACCCTCACCTTCAATCATCACCAACATTGGCAAGTCAGTATAGCGACGTGCATAATTTAGAAAATAATCGCTTGGTTGTTTTAGGTAAAATTCTTTAATGATGACATGACAGAAAGCTTGTGCCAATGCGGCATCTGTGCCTTGTTTTGGGTTTAGCCA
>JBHCFR010000127.1:0-5576 GCA_041801945.1 Moraxella sp.
AAACGCATCCAGCGTATGATTGACCACACCCTCAGATGAGTTCTCCACAGGGACGACGCCATACATCGCCGAACCTGCCTCCACTTCACGAAACACATCGGTGATCGTCGCCAGTGGTACGGTGGTTGCCGCCTTGCCAAAGTGTTTTAGGGTCGCTGCATGCGTAAAGGTGCCAATCGGCCCTAAAAACGCCACTTTTTGCGGTGCTTCAAGCTCTAAGCACACAGACATGATTTCACGAAACAGACGTGCCATTTTCTCGCCAGATAAGGGGCCTGTGTTGCGTGCCATGACTGCTTTTAATACCTGTGCTTCGCGTTCAGGGCGATAGAAAATGGGGTGGTTCTCATGGTGTTTTTTGACGACGGCAACTTGTTGGGCGATGCTGGCTCTTTGGTTGATAAGTCTTTGAATTTGCTCGTCAATGCTGTCAATTTTGCTTCTTAAATCAGAGATTTTACTGGTGTCTAGGTTGGTGGTGTCATTGGCATTGTTGTTTTGCTCGGTCATGGCTGTCCCAGTTTGGTTTAAAAAAATAAGCTAATGATACATGAAATTTGGGGTGTAGGGCAAATGTTTTTTGGCATGGCGACGGTTTTATTCACAAAAAATTTTTGGTTTTATACCAAATCCTGCCAACAGTACGTCCCTTGATGATGTGCCAATTTTATGATGATGGCTTTTTGATGTCTAAGCCAAAAAGTACATCGCCAAACGTACATCGCGTTTATTGATGATTTACGGCTGTAATTTTAATACCAGCACCCAGTCTTGCTCATTGAGATTACACGCCATTTCATTATTAGGCGTACAGCTTTGCTCTGCTTTGGTGGGCAGCACTGCCCTACCTTGACTGTCCACTGCCATCTTGCGAAGCATCACCGCATGAAGCACGTTGCCCCCCACCAACCAAATCTCACGACTGCCCTCATCACTCTTAACCGCAATGTCACAATGGGCAGGCAGTCCTGTTTGATGATTTGTGAGATACTCTATCACGTCTTGATAATTTTGAATCATCTTGCGACTGCTGCCACGCACATAACAAAGCATGTCGCCTTGACTGATGGGGCTTGTCATCGGATCTGCCACCCGATAGTCGCCCAGACCCAGCCATGAATGACGAATATAATCAAAATGACGAGGCGAAACATAAAAATCCACGTCCGCCTGCTTCATCACATAAGAGACAAACGCCGCTGACCACGCCACCTCACTGGCAAAAGCTCGGCAGATATTACTGCTGGCATTCATCGTCCTATCACGCTTATCGCAGCGATGATAGGGCAAATCTCTATCCAGTGTCGCCAACGCACCGCTATCACGCCAATAGGCCACCACACGCTCCCACACCAACGACCCATCAGGCAGTCGGGCATTTTCAGCTTCATAATGGTCGTATTTGGCAAGTCGTCCGCTGGTGGTGATAAAGGGTTCGCCCCATGCTTGATGCTCCCGCAAAGCGATACTGGCAATGCGTTGTGCTTTGGGGATATCTGGCGTGAAGACAGGTGTTGGCGATTGCCACAAATCCGCTTGCACAGCTGGCGTGCTGACACAGGCGGATAATGCCGATGATAGGGCAATGAGTAATGGCAAAAAAAGAGGTTTTTTCATGCTTTACGGTTAGTAGATGACAAGAGGTGATGAGTATTCTAACACGAATTAAAGATAGATAACTTTGATTTCTCATGAAAATAAGCAGACCCCCTTTTATTTAAGGCTCAGACTTGTTATACTAATCTTGATTATCCTAATAATCGGTCTGCTCCCTTGGCGTGCAGACCATCGTTTAAGGCATTACATGAACATCATTATCCTAGGCGGGGGCGTGATTGGCACGACCACCGCCTATTATCTTGCCAAAGCAGGGGCAAATGTTACCGTCATTGACCGTCAATCCGATGTCGCCATGGAAACAAGTTATGCCAATGCAGGGCAAATCTCCCCCGGTTACTCCACACCTTGGGCTGCTCCCAAAATCCCGCAAAAGGCGATGAAATGGCTCATGCAAAAACACGCCCCTCTTGCCATCAGCCCTGACGGCACAGGTTTTCAGCTGTCGTGGATTTGGCAGATGCTCCAAAACTGCAACGCCCATCGCTACCAAATCAACAAAGAACGCATGATGAGGATTTCTGAATACAGCCGAGACTGTATTCGTGCCCTCCGCCATGAGATTGACATCAACTACGAACATCGTACCGGTGGGGTGCTACAACTGTTTCGTACACCCGCACAAATGCAAGCCATGGAGCTTGACACTAAGGTGCTAGCAGAGTGTGGTGTGCCCTATGAAGTCCTAAATAAAGAGGCTCTGGTGCGTGTTGAACCTGCTTTGGCTTATGCCACCGCCCCACTCTTGGGCGGACTACGTCTCCCCAATGATGAGACAGGCGATTGTCATTTATTCACCAAACGTCTGGCACAGCATTGTCAATCGCTTGGTGTGCAGTTTTTGATGGATAGAACCGTGGAGCAGTTTGTTCTTAATAACGGCGAAATCACAGGTGTGCAGATAGATGGCAAGATACACAAGGCGGATCGCTATGTGATGGCGATGGGCAGTTATAGCCGTGCCATGCTACTGCCGCTTGGGCTAAACCTACCTGTCTATCCTGTCAAGGGCTACTCCCTAACCATACCGATTGTGAATGAGAGCAGAGCCCCCATCTCTACCGTGCTTGATGAGACCTATAAGATTGCCATTACTCGCTTTGATACTCGCATTCGGGTTGGTGGCATGGCAGAATTATCAGGTTTTGATAAGTCTCTAAAACCTGCTCGCCGAGAAACACTAGAAATGGTCACACGTGAGCTCTTTGATGGCGGCGATCTTAGCCGTGCTGACTTTTGGACAGGGCTGCGTCCGATGACGCCAGATGGCACACCCATCATTGGGGCGACCAAATTTCACAATTTATTCATCAACACAGGGCATGGCACGCTCGGCTGGACGATGGCGTGTGGCTCGGGCAAGATACTTGCTGACATCATCATGGGCAGACCAAGCGACATTCGCCTTGATGGACTGGATTTGGGACGTTATACCTAACATCACCCCCAGTTTGACCTACTTACCCAACCCATTTTTACAATTTAGGAAATTTTTATGAGCATTCAAAAACTTGACAGCAATGAAGTCATCAGTGAAATTGCCATTTACAATGGTGTGGTTTATCTGGCAGGACAAGTCCCCAATGATGACAGTCTTGACATCAAGGGGCAAACTCGTGAAGTCTTAGACAACATTGATAAGGCCTTAGCCAAAGCAGGTACAGATAAATCCAAACTTTTGACCGCACAGGTATTCATCAAGGATTTGTCTGACTTTGACGCTTTTAATGCCGAATACAAAGCGTGGATTGCAGGTCATGTCCCTCCCACTCGTGCCACCGTACAAGCACCGCTGGTCAATCCCAATTGGCTCATTGAGATTGTAGTGACAGCGGCAATTTAGAATCCATCTCATAGGATAAGCCATGAGATGATGGATGTTTGGCAGTCACGCAGTCACCTAAAAAAAAAGGGGGGGGACTGCCAAATTTTTTGGTTAATTTTTTGACTAAGTGCCATTCTCGGCAACATTTCATGCTTGATGCTTATCATCAAATCATGGATGTATCAAACCGCTTGAAAGCTGGCGAATAAATCATATTCGCTCGCTTCATCGATGGTGACGGTGAGAAACTGTCCGACACGCACCCTCTGCTCGCCTGCCAAAGGAATGTTATCCACATAGACATGACCATCAATCTCTGGGGCATCGGCATGGCTTCTACAAATGGCGATGTGTTCTTCCTCATCAATCTCATCTACCAAGACCACCATGGTTTGACCAACTTTTTCTTGTAGTTTCTCTTCGCTGATTTGCTGGGCAACTGCCATAAAACGCTCGTAACGCTCTTGTTTGATGTGTTCTGGCACGGGATTTGGCAGATCATTGGCAACTGCCCCCTCGATGGAGGAGTAAGTAAAACACCCCACACGATCAAGGCGAGCCTGTTTGAGCCAGTCAAGCAGACACTCAAAATCCTCGTCCGTCTCCCCTGGAAAACCCACAACAAAAGTAGAGCGAATGACAATCTCTGGGCATATCTGACGCCACCTAGCAATCCTCTGTAAAGTATCCTCGCTCATGGCGGGGCGTTTCATCGCCTTTAACACAGCCGGGCTGGCGTGCTGAAAAGGTATGTCAAGATAAGGCAAGAGACCGCTCATGCCGCCACTCTCTTTCATGCTGTCCGCCATGATTTGTACCACATCATCCACGTGAGGATAAGGGTAAACATAGTGCAGACGAACCCAAATACCAAGACGAGCCATGGCTTGACATAGGTCAAAAAACTTTGTTTTTAGAGGCTGACCTTGCCAAAAAGCCATTTTGTATTTTAAGTCCACGCCATAAGCTGAGGTGTCCTGACTGATGATGAGCAGCTCTTTAACCCCTGCTTTTTTAAGGGCAAGTGCTTCATTCATCACCTGATCAATCGTGCGAGAAACCAAATCACCACGCAGCGACGGTATGATACAAAAGGTGCAACGATGATTGCATCCTTCTGAGATTTTAAGGTAAGCATAATGTGACGGCGTGAGCTTAATCCCCGCTTCATTAATCAAATCAATCTTGGGGTTATAATTCTTTGTTTTGGTGGGTTTTGGCACATGATGCGTCACCGCTTTGACCACTTCATCATAAGCATGAGCCCCCGTCACTGCAAGTACCGCAGGGTGCATGGTACGAATACGCTCAGCATCTTTACCAAGACAGCCTGTCACAATCACCTTGCCATTTTTGGTGATTGCCTCTCCTATGGCGTCCAGACTCTCTTGCACCGCAGATTCAATAAACCCACAAGTATTGACGACCACCAAATCCGCCCCATCATAATCTTTGGCAACTTCATAGCCCTCACGGCTAAGTTCGGTGATGATACGTTCGCTGTCCACCAAAGCCTTTGGGCAGCCCAAAGACACGAAGCCCACTTTGGGCGTTTTTGTGTTGGTATCATCAGACGATGTCTCATCAGTAAGATTGGGTGTTGGCTCGGCAATCTGCATGATGCTAGCACTTTGTACGTTTGCACTTTGGCTGATGCTACGGTTTTGGTTATGATTGGCTTTATGGTGATATCCCACTTCTGTTGGATTTGGGTTGGTGGGTTTTTTGGGATAAAAAGTTTGGACAGTCATGAGGCTACTTTTGTCTTTGGCTGATGGTTGTTGGTGCAAGCGTTCTTGTGCTGGCATAAAATTATGACAATCTGCTGACACTCGTAAAAGGAGCGTTTTATTTGCAATGCACTAATGAAGTTAAAGTACAGCACGCAAGTGATTTAAAAATCAAATAACAAAAAACCCGCCTTTCACAGCAGGTTTTTAAAACATGGTGGGGACGGAGAGACTCGAACTCTCACGGGTCGCCCCGCTGGAACCTAAATCCAGTGCGTCTACCAATTTCGCCACGTCCCCAAATTAATCAAGTATTCACTTGATGTGGCGTATTATATACCACTTTTAGAATTTAACAAGTATTTTTTTAAAAATTCATGAAATTT
This sequence comes from Moraxella sp., assembly GCA_041801945.1. Lineage (GTDB taxonomy): Bacteria > Pseudomonadota > Gammaproteobacteria > Pseudomonadales > Moraxellaceae > Moraxella. The sequence continues at coordinate 5,559 of JBHCFR010000127.1, forward strand.
TTTATAAGTTATTGAAAA
>JBHCFR010000128.1:0-3400 GCA_041801945.1 Moraxella sp.
TGGCAGGCGTGTCATCGGTTTTGAAGAACTCTGTGATGCGGCGGTGTCATGCTTGTGCTTTGGTGAGGAGCTGTTGTGGCAGCTTATCATGCGTGAGGTGCTTTTTGGGGCAGAGGTGGGCAGCATTCCTAATGATTTGCCGCTAACGCCCCTGCTAGAAGATTTGGAGCGATTAAAAAAACAAACCAAACTAAGGGCAGGGAGTATTCCTAGGGAGGTGGATTTTGATTTGCGAAGTGAGATTGGACTCAAAAAATCGCACCTACTGTATCGTTTGGCGATTTTGGAGGTGCCTTGGGGAGTCATGCGTCAGACCAAAAGCAGTCGTGGCACATTTCGTGAGCGATGGGAGATTTGTTGGGACCCAGAATTTTTGGTGGCTTTGATTGAACATTTAATTCATGGCAATACCATTGTTGAGGCAAGTAGTAACGCTTTATCTGAAAAAATCGCACAGGCACAGGGCTTGGGCGAACTTGCCAAACAAGTACAAATCGCCTTGGAAGCAGGTCTTGATCAGGCTGCCATGTTGGGCATCAGACGATTGTCCGAGCAGGCAACACACACAGACAATGTCATGACGCTTGTAGAGAGCCTGTCACCTCTTGTGCATTTGCAGCGTTATGGTGCAGCTCGCAAAGTGGCTCTGGATAAGGTGGGCGAGCTTGTACATGAACTGACGATGAAAGTTGGGGTGGGCTTGCCGCTTGCCATAAAAAATATCAACGATGATGAAGCGAAGGATTGCTATCATCACATGATGGAGGTGCACACGGCGTTAAAACTTGCCCAAAATGATGAGCTGATACAGGTGTGGTGGGAGGCACTGACTAAGATTGCAGGCGAGATGTCAGGTCATCAAAGCGGGCACTGGCAAATCGTTGGTCTGGTCAGTCGTCTATCATACCAAGCCTCCCGATTGACCAAAGAGAAGCTGATGGTGATGCTACAAAAGACACTATCACTTGCTGTGCAAGCTCGTTGGTCGGCACGATTTTTTGAGGATTTTTTAGTGGTGCCAGCGACTAGCTGCTCTATGACAAGCCACTGCTGACCATGCTTGACACATGAGTGCTGTCGCTCAATGAGACGGATTTTACGGAGTATCTGCCGCTGTTTCGCCGTGTGTTTAGCACACTTGATGGGCATGAGAGAAAGCGGCTTTTGGAGATGATTTTTGGGCAGAGGCGAGCCGAGGAGGTGCTTGTGTATCAGGCACAGTTAGAGCCTTTTTGGCAAATACATCTGGACGAGCTGGCTAAAATCTTGACATGACATGCGAATACAATGGATGAACATGAGCACCCAACACAATGAATTACAAGAAAAATCTCGCCGCTGGCACCTGATTTTAGGAGGTGAGGATGATGCCTTATCCGACAGAGATAAAAGAGTGTCACAGGCATTAACTGCCCTCTACGGCGAGGGGGATAGCGATAAAAAATCAGGGCTTGGACGATCTGCACCTAAGGTGGCAAAATGGCTTGGAGACATACGAGAGTTTTTCCCAAGCTCTGTGGTGCAAGTGGTGCAAAAAGATGCGTTTGAGAGATTGGGATTAAAACAGATGCTCTTGGAGCCTGAGTGTTTGTCAGCCATGGAAGCCGATGTGCATTTGGTGGCAGATTTGGTGAGTTTGCGTTCTGCCATGCCTGATAAAACCCTAGAAGTCGCACGTCATGTCATCAAAAAAGTGGTGGATGAGCTGTTAAAAAAAACTAGGACATAAAACCCAAGAAGCCATCAGAGGGGCAGTCAATAAATCCAAACGCACGCACCGTCCCCGCTTTAATGACATTGATTGGCAGCGAACCATACAGGCAAATTTACAGCATTATCAAGCTCAATACCAATCCATCGTGCCTGAGACATTGGTGGGCTTTGTGCGTCAGCATCATAGACTTGCCGATCTTGACGAGGTGATTTTGTGCGTGGATCAGTCAGGTTCTATGGCGACATCGGTGGTTTATGGTTCAATTTTTGCGGCGGTCATGGCAAGCATCCTTGCGATAAAGACGCGTCTTGTATATTTTGATACCGTGGTGCTGTATTTGACTGAGGATCTTACCGACCCTGTGCAAGTTCTATTTGGGATACAGCTGGGTGGCGGCACAGACATCAATCAAGCCGTGGCGTATTGCAGTCAAAAGATAGAAAAACCAGCCCAAACACATCTGATACTCATCACGGATCTCTATGAAGGTGGTGATGAGAAGGAGCTGATAAGCCGCATTGCCAACCTAAAACGACAAGGCGTGAATGTGATTGTGTTACTTGCTCTGTCTGATGATGGACGACCATCATATGATGATAATCTTGCTAGGATATTTGCAGGCATGAGTTGCCCTGTGTTTGCCTGCACGCCTGATCAATTCCCTGAGATGATGGCGACAGCGTTAAAGCATGAAGATGTATTGGCATGGGCATCTGACAGAGGCATTAAGGCGGTCAGAGGAGATGAGGTTGTGTTGTCCTAGCAAGAGCTATTGGCATGGAATGTTTAAAGTCAACAGAGCTTCAATGAAAAGCACCCCAAAAGCCATCAACCTTTGGGGTGCTGTGAGATACACGAGCAGTTGGTGTGCTGATTAATCCTGAGCGTTTTGAAGTTTGGGATCGGCAAATACCACGACTTCCTCTTCAAACTCAGGCTTGACCCTAACCACAAAGTCTTCACGCGACAGACCCATACGCAGGGGAATGGAGCTTGCGATATACACAGAGGAGTAAGTCCCCGCAATGGTTCCGATAAACTGAGCCAGTGCAAACCAAAACAGCCCTTCACCACCTAAGAACAAAAGGGCAAGCACCACCACAAATATCGTTCCCGATGTCATGCACGTACGACGCAGCGTCTCGGTTAAGGATAAATCCACCACTTGGCGAGGCAGCAGACCACGCACACGGCGGAAGTTCTCACGAATGCGGTCATAGACAACAATGGTATCGTTCACCGAATAACCAATCAAAGCAAGCACCGAAGCAAGCACCGTTAAGTCAAACGGCCAACCAAAAATGGCAAACAGTCCGCACACGACCACCACGTCATGAAATAGGGCGATGGTCGCCCCCACTGCCAGCTTGAATTGAAAGCGAATGGAGATGTAAATCATCATGAGCAGCAAGGCAAGCCCGAGTGCCATCAAAGAGCTGGTATAGACTTCATTACCCACCTGACTGCCGATGATATTGATGTTATCCACTTTGGCAGGATTGGCAGGTAAGTTTAGGGCATCGGCTAGGGCGGTACTTAGCCCTTCGGGATCTTTATTTTCCTGAGGTGGCAGACGAATGAGCAGCTCTTGACGTGTGCCAAGATATTGTACGACGGCATCATTAAAGCCCTTATCAGATAGGGCGGACGCGACATCAGCTTGTTCTACGGGCTGGGTGTACGCCA
>JBHCFR010000129.1:0-5325 GCA_041801945.1 Moraxella sp.
CACTCAGCATTATACAGAATTAAAAGCGTATGAACACGCCTTAGCCTTTACGGTGGCTCGTATCGCTGATAAAGACATGCTAACCGAAGTCCACAAGGCGATGAAGCAGGCGATAGAGAACGGCACCAGTTTTGCCGACTTTAAAAAGGCTTTAAAGCCTTATCTTATGGCAAAGGGCTGGCTTGCTCCGACTTTTAAAAATGACAACGTGGACGATGACAAAGAGACGTTCAAAGATTATCAAAAACATCTGGGTCATCGCTTACGGACGATTTATCATACCAACAAAGCCACGGCTTATGCAGGCGGACAATGGGAACGCATACAGCGTACTAAGGAGCTACTGCCTTACCTGCAATACATAAAAAGTGCTTCTACCAACAAGCGAGACGAACATAAACAGTTTTATGGCATGGTACGCCCTGTTGATGACTCAATTTGGCAGAGTATTTTTCCGCCAAATGGGTTCGGTTGCAAATGTGGCGTAAAACAGCTCACCAAAACCCGTGCCGAAAAAATCCTAAATGAGCAAGCCGAAAAAGGCATTGTCTATGACATTGACATGGAGCAGGTCAAACACCCCTTAACAGGCGAGATGATGACCGTGCCAAAGGGTGTGCATTTTAGCTTTAATCATAATCATGATAGGCTGACGGCGTTGTTGAAGTTGGCGGATGAAAAGCATGGGTTGGCGTTTGGACTTGATGCACAAACTACCCTAAAATCATTTATGGTAAGCTATGCAACACAGACAGGGTTTGTACAAACGGCAGATTTTGGTGGCATTGTCTATCGTGAGTCTGAGAAATTAAGGCTTGAACAAGAGTTAAATGGCAGTACACGACCTTTTGAAGGCATGGTGGCAGATGAATGGCAACAAAAATTTGGCGTGGAATTGGAAAGATTTGACCTAGAAAAGCATAAAATTTTGGCATATAATCTCAAAACAGGTGAGCCAAAATCGGCTGATTTTGCCATAATTGAGACGGATAAAGCATCAACAAAATGGCAAACCATAGATTTTTTATTTACCCTTAGCCAGCAAGAAGCGGATATCATGGCTAACATGGCATTAAGGCGAATTTCTAGCAAAAGCCCTAAAAAGCAAGCAAAAATTGATGATTTTTGGAACGGTGTCAAAAAAACAATTGATAACCATGTTTTAAAAGCTGATATTGTACCAATGGATTTACGCCAATTGGATGCAGAATTAGCTGTAAAAATTATCGCCTATGTGTTATCATTGGATAAGGAATTACAACAAAAAATTGTTTTTATCAAAGAGTAGAGTATATGACATTACTAATAATCGTACACCAAGATGATGATTTTGATAAAAGTTTGACAGTAAGTATTGATGATGAAGCTGGCAAGGTGTTGTTTGATGAGCTTAGACCTTTGTTTGAAAAAACAATGGCTGATGAAGAATTTTGGCTAGAACATTATGACACCATGTATCAAGAGCATAACTTTATGGAGTTTGATGACCTACCAACTGAGATTTTTATGCAGGCTTATGGACTTATCCAAAAATCTGACAATCAAGACCTAAAACCCTTTATGCCAGAGATTTTGCAAAAAATGCAAGCCGACCCACGTTTTAAAAAGGTGGCATGATGAATACAGAAAAAGAGTTAATAAAGCAGATTTTTTTGAGCATTTATAATGGCGATATTGGTAGTCTGCATCTAGCATTCAAACAAGCCAAAATTATTGCCGACTGCCTAACAACAGGCAAGGTGCCAAGCAATGATGACCTGTTTGATATGCTAGACAGTCAAGACGAATTTATGCTTTTTGAGCGTTAAGCATCGCCAAAACATCAAGATAAGTCGTAACAATACAATCTTTTGGATAATCTTTTAGCTCTTTGGCGAGTCTTAGATTGTTTTGAGATTTTGGGTTATTGATAATGAGCTTGGTAAGCTCCAAGGCGATGTGCTTGTTGGTTTCGTTGGTGTCTGGATAATTTGACATAAGTTCTCCGTTGTTCTTTGTGGAATGACCGCCCTATCTGACACATAGGGCGTTTTTTATTATAGCACAAGGGCAAATCCAAAGCCCTACTTTGAATCCGCCCCCAAATTGGGGGATTTTTATGATTTTTTGACCCCGCCGCCAAAACCTGCCCCAAAGATAGCGTTTAAATTTTGCTGTAACCCCTTTAAATTTGTTAGAATAAAATTTTTGCACCCATTGCACCACGTCAATTTTACCACGCCAAAAACCCCCTTAAAATCGCTTATGGGGCGTGCCTGTCTTTTTGAGCTGTCTTAGCCCCACCGCCAAACCGCCATTTTTGGCGAAATCAAGCCCTTTTTACTCTGTCAAAATCGGCTGTAACCCTTGATTTAAACAGGTTTAAACGCTCTTTTAGGGCGGTTTAAATACAACCCCTGAACCCCGTCATCTTATCGCCCCTACTGTCATCTGTCATAATCGCCCAAAAATTGACATATAAGGCAAGCATGCACTACCTACTCACCGAGACCACCCCTGCCACGATTGCCCCTGCCGACCAAACGGACAAGGCAGTCAAACGCACCTTTAATGGCATTGCCAACAGTGGCAAGCCCTTTGTGTATCATGGCGTGCGTGCCATTGCTGATTTATCTGACATTACTTTTGCTGACAAAGTGCCTGCTTTATTGCTCCACGACCGAGACAAGCGAGTGGGCTTTGGCGTGCTGTCTGTGGCTGACAATCAGCTCATCATCAAAGGTGAGTTACTAGATAACGAGCATGGACAAGCCTTAGCCCGTGAGTCTGATGACGGCTTTCCATTCCAGATGTCCGCCCACATCATCGCCGACTACGAAGAGAAGCTGTCGCATGGACAGACGGCGGTGGTCAATGGGCAGACGCTGACGGGCGAGATTACCATTTTAAGAAAATGCCGAGTGTCGGAAGTGTCTTTTACGCCCACAGGCGTGGACAATCAGACCATGGCGATGATTTTATCCCAAACCCACAACCAAAAGGAAAATGCAATGAGCAATCCAAACCCACCCCAAAAAAGCGGAACTGTTAATGAAGCGGTTTTGGCACGCATGACTGAGCTTACCAACCAAGTGCAAGAGCTGACCGAGCAAGTTCAAGAGCTGACCAAAGAAAGAGATGAGCTAAAAGCACAAAAAGCCAAAGCAGACGAACAAGCCAAAACTGCCGAGATTGAAGCTCAGCTATCACAAAAAGGCTTTACCAAAGACAACAAAGGCGACTGGCAAGGCATTGATAACGCAACCGTGCAGGTGCTGTTGTCGCTTGATACAGACAAAGCCAAAACCATGATTGGTTCACTGTCTGCTCCCAAGCAGGGCTTGCCTGAGTACCTACTATCCGAACAACACGGCACAGGTGCAGGGCAATCTACCAATCCTGCCCCAACCAATCCCTTGGTTGCCAACGCCAAAGCACGCAAATAGGAGTTTATCATGTCCGACACCCAAGCAGTCCCAGCCGTCCCTAGCCCTGAGCCTACCACGCTCATCACCATAGGCGACATTCTAAAATCCGAAGCCGACCGCCATAGCCGTGAGAACATCAAGGCGGACAATATCAAAATCGGTCAATTAGTTCAGCACCCAATCCGAAAAAAGCCCCTTGTGGCACTGTCAAACACAAATGCCAGTGGGCTTGTACTGGTACAACCGCATAACTGCGTGATTAACCTAGCCGTCATTAAAGAGACTGACATCAAGGCGGTGGCAACGTCTGTGGATGCCTTTATCAAACAAGGCGATGAATACGGCATTAAGTACATCGGCAAGCCAATCACCGATGTCGTTTGACCGATTAAACCTGATTTAAACCCATTTTAAGGAGCATTTATGCCTTTATCTGATAACCGTATTTTTGGCGTGGAGTCTTTGACCGAAGCCATTAACGAGCTACCTGCCACCCCGTCCATTTTGGGGGATTTGGGTATCTTTAAAAAAGACTTTAAAACCACGACCCATGTGTCGGTAGAGCGTAAAGAGAACATCTTAACGCTGGTTGCCAACACACCCCGTGGTAGTGTGGGCGACCCTGTACAATCAAAACGCCACGCCCCAAAAACCTTTAACATGATGCACCTAGTCAAAGATGATGTGGTGCGAGCCGATGATGTGCAAAATATCCGCTCTTTTGGTTCACAAAATCAGACGCTTGCCGTTGCCGAGCTGGTTAATGACAAAATGCTTGCCATGAAAGCGGACATTGATTACACCATTGAACACGCCCGCTTGGGGGCATTAAAGGGCAAAATCCTAGACTCAGACGGTAAAACAGTCATCACCGACATTTACAAAGAGTTTGGCATGACCCGCAAAACGATTAATTGGGAGCTGTCTAATTCAACCACCCAAGTTACCAAGCTCATCAACAGCTACAAGCAAGACATTGCCAAGCTACGCCGTGGCGAGTCGGTAACAGGTCATCTGTGCTTGGTGTCGCCTGAGTTTATGAATACGCTCATCGCTCATCAAAGCGTGGAGAAATACTACGCCCGCCACCAAGACGGTCTGCTATATCGTGAGGGCAATACCGATGTGGAATTTGTCCATAACGGCATTAAGTTTGTGGTGTATGCCGATGAGTTTGAAAGTGGGCTAAAACTTGCCGATGATGAGGGCATTATCCTGCCACTGGGGACACGAGGGGCATTCTTTGAATACTACGCTCCTGCGGACATGAACGCCACGGTAAACACCAAAGCCCTTGCCTACTACGCCATGCGTGAAAAGCTGGGCATGGATAAAGGCTGGGAGCTACACGCCCAATCCAATCCCTTGCCACTGGTGCTACGTCCTGACCTGGTGCAGACCATTAAATTGACCTAATCGTGATGTCGGCGAAATTCGTTTCGCTGACATATCCCAAACCCTTATTTAAAAAGGATAACTTATGACACAACAAACACAATCCCTACGGGGGCGCAAATACTCAGGCGACCTATATGCCCGCAACTGGGGCAGTAAAGACGGTTTTATCAAAATGGGTAACGTTACCGAGCTTAGCACCACCCAAGAAACCGAAAAAGACGAACTGAAATCCACAGGGCGTGCAGACTACGGTCAAGCCATTGACGTGGAAGTCGTACCACAACCCATTGAAGTCAGCCTAAAATTTAACACCTTTGACAAACACGCCCTAGCCCGTATGCTCATGGGTGAGGCGGTGGATTTATCGGGTCTGCCACAAACCATTGACGAAACCCCAGTCAAGGCAACAAAAGGCTGGATTAAATTGGGTCATCTGGACATTGACCCTGATAATTTTGAGCTAAAAAATGAGTCAAAATCGCCCATTGATAAGACCCATTATGAGCTAAACACCCGTACG
>JBHCFR010000130.1:0-2911 GCA_041801945.1 Moraxella sp.
ATTGTTAATTGATTAAAATAAAGGCTTGTCTTCACGCTTAGGCGGCATAAACTCCATCTGAATACGATGAAATTCATATTCGCCCGTTTGTAGGTTCGCCGTAAAACCCTGTGCCATAAAGCTGTCTGTGCCTTGGGTAATGGTAACAGGCTCATCGCTTGACACTTGACGTGCTTTGGTGTTGCCTGTCAAAAGACTGCCTTTAATGATCATGTCTGGTTTACTTTCATCGCCTTTTCGCATCAGACGAAAACCCTCTTTGAGCAGCAAATCACCTGTGGTTTGCTCCAAACTGGCAAGACTCGCCTCCAACTCATAATGCTCACTATTGGGCGGCATCCATTCCATTTTGGCATTTTTCATCTCATCCACGCCTGCACTGTTTTTGACCAAGCTGTCTGCGGTCAGCGTATATTCAACCTCGCCAGTCTCAGGGCTGGTTTGGGTTGCCTTGATTTCGGTCACTTCATAAGAGACGGCAGGTGTTGATGGTAAGGTGGGTTCTATTTTTGTGTCTTCTTTATAAAAGAACCATGCAGCGACCATGAGTACCATGACGCCAAGCACGCTTAATATTTTTGCATTCATGATGAATTATCTCTGATGATGAATTTATCCCAAACCTTAACCAAACTGTGCAATAAAGGCTTCATAAGCACCCTTGGCTTGCAGCAACATCTCACACACCTCACGCACCGCCCCATGACCACCTGTTTTGACAGTCACGATATCTGCCACTGCCCGTGTCTGGGTGCAGCCGTTAGGAACACACACCCCCACGCCTGATTGACGCACTGCTTTTAGGTCAGGCAAATCATCTCCCATGTACATGCATTCATCCATGGATAGACCGAGCTCATCTGCAAGGGCAGAAAGAGCGTCAAATTTGTCATCTCGCCCTTGTATGATGTGTTCAATACCAAGTTCTTTGGCACGTCTGTCCACCATGGGCGAGCTTCTGCCTGTGATGATGGCAAGATGAACGCCTAGGTCTTTGACCGCTTTTAATCCCACACCATCTTGCACATAGAAAGCCTTGGTCTCTACGCCGTTGGCATCATAGATGATTTGCCCGTCAGATAAAATCCCGTCCACATCCATGGCAAATAGCTTGATGTTATGTAGTTTTTGAGTTAAATCGGCCATGATTTCTCCTTGATGGATTTTGTGGATTTTGTTCATTCTTATCTTGTCTTAGCCATGAGTAAGCCACCAAGACACTCAGCTTAATCCCGCCTTTAACACGTCGTGAATACTAATCACGCCTGCCAATTTACCATCAGTAAGTACAAGTAGTTGGCTAATGGCATTTTCATTCATGAGTGTCAAAGCATCAGAGGCTCGCATGTCGCCTGTGGTATGCTTTGGGTGAGTGGTCATCAACTCACCGATTGGCACCGATAAAGTCACGTCATCGGCAAGCTTACGTCTTAGGTCGCCATCGGTAAAAATCCCCACCACTTCATCCGCCTCATTGACCACCACGGCTAATCCCAATCGCCCACCTGTCATCACAAGCAAGACTTCATTGAGATGAGCATCTACTCGCACCACGGGCAGGTTATCGGTGTGCATGATGTCTTTGACGCGGGTCAGAAGTTTTCGCCCTAACGCCCCTGCTGGATGAGACAGGGCGAAGTCGCTGCTGGTAAAGCCCCGAGCATGCAGCAATGCCACCGCCAAAGCGTCGCCAAGTGCCAGTGTTGCTGTTGTACTAGAAGTCGGTGCCAGCCCCAAAGGGCAAGCCTCCTCAAAGTGTCCTAATGTCAAGGCGATGTCTGCTGATTTGGGTAAAAATCCACGTTTATCACGACTGATACTAATCAGAGGAATGCCCAACTGTTTAACCACAGGAATAAGCATCCGAATCTCATCAGACTCGCCTGAGTTAGAAATGGCAATCAGCACATCTCCCTTGACAAGCATCCCCAAATCCCCATGTCCTGCCTCACCGGGGTGCATGAAAAACGCAGGCGTGCCTGTACTTGCCAGTGTTGCTGCTATCTTACGTCCAATATGACCACTTTTCCCCATGCCTGTCACCACCACACGCCCCAAACATGCCAAAATGGCTTGGCACGCTGCGACGAATCGCCCATCTAACTCGTGTTTTAATAATTCTAAGGCTTCTTGCTCTGTGCTGATGGCACTTAACCCCACTTGAATAAAGTCGGTGGTGACATCCTGTGCGTCTAAGGTGTGATGGCTCATGAGTGACTAATGTTTGATGATGAATGAAAACGAACGTGGTTACGTTAGCTAAAAAGCACGGCATAGACCATCTTGCTGTGCATCACATAGGATAGGCAGAGCGATGATAAATGACATGTCCACAAAAAGAGTATGATACCATATTTGGCAATATTTTACTTTATTTTGTCATCAAATCCATGTCGTCCGTATATAAATCAATAAAAAAGCCCACTTACTTGTGAGCTTTTACTTGCCTTGCTTTTTCTTGGTTTTTCTTTAAAAACGTTAGGCAAATTTGATGTATGTTAATCCATCTTACATCTTAACCATTTTACATCGCTTATTGTTCGTCATCGTTCTCAGAATTAACCTCGAATCCTTGACGGTCAAATGCTTCGCCCCCAAATGCTTTTTTATCAAAATTATCAAAAGTACGGTCATTTTTCTCAAAGTTCTTGCCGTCAAAGCCACGCTCATCAAAACCTGAACGCTCAAAACCTTGATTAAATCCCATGCCAGCTTGTGGGTAGCCGCCACGTTCAAAGCCGCCTTGTCTGGTGCCAAATCCTTGATTTGGGGGTGTGCGAGTAAAGCCGCCAACAGGACGAGTAGCCCCTGCTCCACCAAAACCCGAATGCTCAAAGCCTGAGTGATTAGGATAGCCTCCCCCTTGATAACCTGCACCGCCCATCGCAACCATAGAGGGATAACCTGTCAC
>JBHCFR010000131.1:0-4545 GCA_041801945.1 Moraxella sp.
TCACCCAAATCCACCGTCTCACTTTCTGGCTGTGTCTGTGTGCTAGCGGTGTTCTCAAAATGAATGCCCTGCTCGGCACTTTGGCTTGGCAGTACAATCTCGGTATTGACGGCGTTAAAGTAGCCTGTGGCAAGTAGGTTGTTGCTTAGGTTGCGTGTGGCTGTGCGGTTGTAGGCATCACCCATGTCAAAAGTCACCAGTTTACGCAGCAGTTCTGGCTTGACAGGCAATTTATCAGGGTCGGCAGTCAGCTGACGTGTGTCGGGGTCAATGGTAAAAAACACCACCTCATCAAAACGATACTGCTCGCCCGTCTCATACACCAAGTTCGCGTCTGCCACATTATCAGGCAGTATCACATCCACCGAATGATTGAGCCATCTGCCATCAAAATAGCCATGTTCGCCGCTCACGTCATCCACCATGCTTTTACTGGTCTCATAGTGACCATGATGGAACACGTCCCCTTGTTTTAGGGGGACATCTTGTTTGGCTTGAACATAAGCAGGATCATCCGCCCCCAAGCCACGCACGTCTAGCACGGCATTATCCACTTTGACAGGTTCTCCTAAGTCGTGGATGACCAAATTAATCTCACCTGCTCCTGCACGCTCTATGCTAAAATTGATGTCATAATAACCCACCGCACGCCCTGCGGTGATGACCGTCTGTCTAAGACGTGCTACTGAGCCACGAAAGTCTGCCACACTCTCAGCACTGATTTCCTCTAAGGCGGCGGTGATGTTGGCAAAAGGTTCGGTTTTTTTGGTTTTTCGGTCAACTTTTTGGGCGTTATCCGTGGCTTTCATGTCGTTTAGTCTTTTTGCCTCCATCTGGGCACGCAGCACTTCAAAGTCATCTAAACTCTCCACTTCCGTATCCCATGCCAACCTCTCACCACCATAATAGACATTGACTTTTAGACGAGTAACCGCCTCCACGCCATCATTGAACAGGCGATTATATAGGCGTTTGATGGCGTTGGGTTTTTTGATTTCATCAATGACTCGCTCGGGGTGTGCCGACTCTGTGGCGGTCTCTTGTTCATAATCAGGCAGATAAGCATCAGGATTAATGCCATCTTCTTCTTGCTCTGATGTTACGCTCTCATAGGTCGGCAGTCTCGTGATGACACTCTCATCTAAGCCGATAGGCAGCTTATCCGTGCCAAGCGTGGCAATCTCCCCTTCATGAATCTTAGCAAACGTATCTTCATGGCTGACATCCGCCACCTCATAAAAACGGTTGTCGGCACTGGCGTCTTGGAGTTTTTTTTCAATCTGTGTCGCTGTTAGCATCTGACTGGCTGACATGTCGCTAAAAAAGACGTCATTGGTCAAGCCCGCCCAAGAGGTGTCCTCCACCTCATCGGCAGCTTGTGCTAAGGTCTGTTGTGCTTGGTCTTGTTCTGATGGTGCTGCTAGGGGCAGCTGTACGTTTGGTGGTGTTATCAGTGCAGGGGCAGCAGGTGGCACAGATCCATCATCTGCCAACGCAGGCGTGACACAAACACCCATCAAGGCATGAAGGCACAGCACTAAGGAGGCTTTTTGGGGGTTTTTGCAAGTGATGACAACTTTTTTCATGATACAGGGTTAAATTTCAAAAAATCTCTGTTATTATAACAACTAAATTGGCATTATGAAAACACAAACCTCATGGCTTCTCAATTCTCTTTATTTAAAACTCGCCGTTTTAGCTCAATGTTTGCCACGCAGTTTTTGGGGGCATTTAATGATAACGTCTTTAAGCAAGCCCTAATTTTAATACTCACGTATTCTGCCGCTGCCAAAATGGACATGAACATCAGCTTATTAACTAATCTTGCGGCTTTACTATTTATCCTACCTTATTTCTTATTTTCGGCAGTGGCAGGTCAAATCGCCGACAAATATGAGAAATCTCGCCTAACCCAAGGCATTAAACTGCTAGAAATCGTCATCATGCTGCTGGCTGCCATCGGCTTTATGTTTGAGATTTATCCTTTGTTATTTGTGGCGTTGTTTTTATTGGGGGCACAGTCCACGTTTTTTGGTCCAGTCAAATACGCCTATCTGCCCGAGGTCATGCATAAAGACGAGTTGGTGGGAGCCAATGGACTGTTTCAGACAGGCACCAGTCTTGCCATCTTAACAGGCATGATGTTGGCAGGTGTGCTCACTCAGCTTAGCCATTCCTTTGTGTGGATTTGCGGCATTACGCTTTTGATTGCCATCTTAGGATATCTCGCTTCTCGCTTCTTACCTGTTGTTCCTCCGCACGAGCCTGATTTGAAGGTGGATTATCATATCTTCCGCACGAGCTTTGGGGTAATTCGGTACTTATATGGCTTACCCCTGCTTTATTTTATCATTTTGGGCAACAGCTGGTTTTGGTTTTATGGCGCGACGTTCTTGACCCAGACCCCAGAGTTTAGTAAGGTGATTTTGCAGGGTAATGAGTCGGTGGTGATTTTGTTGTTGACGTTATTTTCTGTCGGCATCGCTTTGGGGTCATTATTGTGCAAGGCATTGACCAAAAACCAAATCAGCTTAAAACTGCTGCCGATAGGCATTCTTGGACTCAGTGTTTTTGCCGCTGATTTGTATTTTGCTCTTAATAATGTGAGTATTTCTGCTTTTAATCAGGAGGCTTATACCGTCAGTCAGTTATTAGATGTCAAAGGCAGCTTTCGTATCTTTGTTGATTTGTTTTTATTGGGGCTGTCAGGGGGGGTTTATATCGTGCCCTTATATGCGTTTATGCAGGCTTATGCTCCCATCAATCATCGTTCACGCATTGTTGGGGCAAATAACATCTTTAATGCGATGTTTATGGTCGGTTCTGCGGCTTTTTCCATTCTTATTTTAACGGTGCTAAAACTCTCCATTCCCCAATTATTTTTAATCGTTGGTGTGATTAATATCATCTTTGGGGCGTTTTTGTATTGGAAGCTGACGCATTATAAAGACAGCATGAGCATGGCAGAAGATGACGGCATGACGGTGATGTAATGTAGGGCATGGCACATTCTGTTACATAAAATAACAATTTACCACCAAAACATCGTCCAACGTATGTAGAGGATTAAGGTAAATGACTTATAATCAAGCGAATTTTGGTTTTATGATTTAAGAGTTACTCATGTCTATATCTACCCTGAGCAAATTCACCGCCATCGCAGCCGCCCTTGTCTTGTCATCGTTGTCTGCCGTGGCACAACCAAACACGCAGGTCGGTATCGCCCCTGCCATGCGTGGCGAGCTTATCACCCCCATCCAAAACGCAGGCACTGCCAATTTATTAAACCAGACGGTCGTCGGCGTACCCACCATCGGCACCGCCATCTCTAACGTCAATAGCGTCAAAACCATCACCATCAATGCCAATCAAAGCGGCACGACCAAACTGGATGTTAGCTTGATTGATGATTTTATTGACGATGTCTCGCCGAACGCTCGTCATTATCCACCCAACTTTCCCAACCGCACCTCTGAGTTCGTCGCCAGTGAGAACATCAAACACCTCTCAGACTGGCTTGAACCTTATGCCAGTTCCCCTGATGCGACATTAGAGGTGATTTTGCGTGCCGCCAAAATCAATGGTATGGCTCGCAACCTAAACATCGGCACTGATTATACTCAGCGTGCTAATAAATACATGGCAAAAGCCATCAGCCTAGCCCCTGACGATGCCGAAGCCAACTTCTTATACGGCATGATGATCAGTGAGGGTGGAGGCTTTATTGAGGGACAAAAATACCTACAAAAAGCCGCTAATCTAGGCTATGTAGAAGCCGAGCAAAGTTTAGCGCAGGCTGAACTGCTCTCTGATAATCACGCAGGTGCCATCACTCGCCTAAGAAATCTGCAAAGCAAACATCCTAATAATACCCAAATCGCTGAACAGATTCGTATCATAGAAAGTGGCGGCTACTATATTTGGAACATCAAAAATGACAACCTTAATATCAAGCCTGTTCACTTAGCCAATAATCAATAAATTGCCGAGCAAATAAAAATCCACCAAAGATTTCTTTTGGTGGATTTTTTGTGTAAAATGGTTTTTCCACATCAAAGACGGTCATCTACCGACCACGCTGTTCAAGTTAGGCAGATCATCATGACATTCACCCCAAAACTGACCTTAACCACGCTAAGCATCGCCTTTGCCCTGACCAGCTTAGGGTGCAGCTCATTAAATACACCCAAACAAATCCAGTCCAAAATCATTGAAACACACCGCACCAACATCACCACCAGCCGTCAAGTGAGCGGCGTGGCAAACAGCGTTCTCTTATCCTCAGGGCTTACCCAGGAAGAATGTATGGCAGAATTTGGAGAATGTCTTGCTAGGGTCAAAGAAGTCCTCTCGTTTGGTCGCAGCCCCTCATCGGGCAGTGAGTCATCATACCCTGCCAAACCCGTCCTTGCCCTACTCTCTGAACTCTATTATGCCAAAGCACTAGACCTTGGCGATCAAGATGCTTGTAAAAACTTTACTCGTCCGCCGATAGATGATTATTATGCCAATACCCCCTTATCAGACAGCCAACAAGCCGACCAA